>NZ_JBBJUP010000009.1:0-225179 GCF_037727765.1 Pseudonocardia spirodelae
AGCAGCGCCGCGCGGGAGCAGCGCCGCGCGGGAGCAGCGCCGCGCGGGAGCAGCGCCGCGCGGGAGCAGCGCCGCGCGGGAGCAGCGCGCGCGTGGCAGCAGCGCCGCGCGGGAGCAGCGCGCGCGTGGCAGCAGCGCCGCGCGTGGCAGCCGGGGCGAGGAGTGGCGTGGGTCAGGCCAGGGCGGCCCGCAGCGCGGCGCCCGCCTCGTCCAGCATGGCGCGGCTGTCGTCGACCGCCCCGCCGAACTGGGCGAAGCCGTGGATCATGCCCGGCGACTCGCGCAGCTCCGCCTTCACCCCGGCCGCGTTCAGCGCCGCGGCGTAGGCGGCACCCTGGTCGCAGAGCGGGTCGAACTCCGCGGTGACGATCATGGCGGGCGGCAGCCCGGACAGGTCGGTCGCGCGGGCCGGGGACATCCGCGGGTCGAGCAGGTCCTCCTCGCCGGCCAGGTAGTGGTTCATGAACCACTGCATCCAGGCGACGGTGAGCAGCGGGCCCGCGGCGTTGCGCGTCATGGACGGGCTCTCGTCGGCGGCGTCGACGGCCGGGTAGATCAGCAGCTGGAACCGCAGAGCGGGCCCGCCGTGGTCGCGCGCGTGCTGGGCCAGCACGGCGGAGAGGTTCCCGCCCGCCGAGTCGCCGCCGACCGCGATCCGGTCCGGGTCGGCGCCGAGGTCCGCGGCGTGCGCGTGCACCCACTGCAGGGCGGTGACCGCGTCGTCGACGGCCGAGGGGAACCGGTGCTCGGGCGCGAGCCGGTAGTCCACCGCGACGACGACCGCGCCCGCCCGGTTGGCCAGCACCCGGCAGACCGGGTCGTGGCTGTCGAGGTCGCCGATCACCCAGCCGCCGCCGTGCAGGAACAGCAGCACCGGGAACGGGCCGGTGCCCTCCGGCGTGTAGATGCGGACCGGCACGTCGCCGGCGCGGTCGTCGCGGACCGAGGCGACCGGCTCGGGCGGACCGGACAGCCCGACCATCTCGCGGATCATGGCCCGGTTCTGCGCGACCGTCATGGTCTCCGGCGGCGGGCCGCCCTGCTCGGCCATGAGGGTCAGCAGGGCTTCCACCTGGGGGTGCAGCGGCACGAGGGCTCCTTCGACGTCGTCGGCGGGCGGGCGGGTCGCGGCCCGCCCGCGATCATCCTGCGCCCGGGGCCGTGCCGCTGTCACGTCTCCCGGCGGCGTGCACCACGACGGCCGCCCCGGCCAGTACCGCGGCCAGCGCCGGCACCACGGCGGGCAGGTGCTGCAGCGCCAGCCCGCCCGCGACCGCGCCCAGCACGATCGCGCCCAGCTGGCGCAGCGCCGACAGGCGCCGGCCGTCGCCCGCGGCGAGGTCGGCGACGGCGCCGGTGAGCGTCCCGGTCATGTACGTCGTGGACTGCCCGAGCAGCTGGGCCACGCTGCTCTGCGCGCCCATCGCGACCGCCGCCGCGGCGAGCAGCGCGGTCGCCGCACCCGGCAGCAGCGGCCAGAGCACCGCGAGCGCCGCCAGCACCGCCGCCTCGGCCGCGAGCGGCCCGGTCACCGCGTGCGGCCACCAGCGGCGCAGCAGCGACCAGAGCCCGACGCCGGTGACGAACCCGGCGACCGCGACCGCGGGCGGCAGCAGCCCGCCGGGGTCGCCGGCGGCGACGGCGTACCCCGCCGTCACCAGGTTCCCGGTGACGACACCGGCGAAGGCGCCGCCGAGCGCGACCACCGCCCAGACGTCCACCACCCCCGCGCACGCCGCCAGCAGGGCCAGGACCACGGCTCGTCGCACGACGTGATCCTCCCGCGGCGGGCGCGATGGTGGCAGGCTGGGCCGATGCAGCTGCGTGCGACCGCCACGCCGGCCGGGGTGCTCCGGGTGCGCTACGAGATCACCGCGGACGGGCGCGCCGTCACGGGATGGACCGCGCGGACCTGGCGCCAGCACCGCGACCTCGTGATCGACGGCCATCCCTACGCGCTGCGCTCGGAGGGCATCGCACGGTTCGCGCTGGAGGGCGAGCTGCGCGCGCACATCCAGCGCTCGGTCGACCACCCCGACGGCCCGCTGTCGCACCCGCGCTGGACGGTCGAGCTCGGCGACCTCACCTACCGGATGACCGGCTCCGGGCTCGGCCGCCGCTTCGCCCTGCTCACCACCGCCGACGCGCTCAACGAGGCCGGACGGGTGTGGCGGACGACCGGGCTGCGCCCGTCCTACGGAGCGGAGCTGCCCGACGCGCTGCCGCTGCCGGTGGGGGTGTTCGTGCTGTGGGCGGCGATGGCGATCTGGCGGGCCACCGTCGCGGCCGCCGGGACGGCCGCGACCGCGCGCTGACGACGGCGGCCAGCCCCGGCCGCGCACGCACGACGGCGCCGGACGCCGTGGTGGCCGCGTCCGGGGCCGGGTGCGGTCGTGCGGGTGCTCAGACCTCGCCGCGGTAGCCGGCGGCCTGCGCCTGCCACATCCAGCGGGCCTCCTCCAGCGCGCGGCCCAGCTCGATGAGCAGGTCCTCGGTGAGCGGGTCGGCCTTGCCGGCCTGCTCGATGCGCGGGCGGAGCCGCTCGACGGCCGCGTCGACCGTCGCCGAGATGGTCAGGACGGTCTGCTCGTCGGACACGTAGCCCGCCGGGTACTCCGGCAGGCCGGTGTCGCGCCCCACGGTCGCCGCGCGGCCGTCGGGTGCGACGCCGATCGCGGCCGCACGCTCGGCCACGTCGTCGCCGTGCTCGCGGGCGAGGTCGACGAGCTCGTCGAGGTGCAGGTGGATGTCGCGGAACTGCTTGCCGACGAGGTTCCAGTGCGCCTGCTTGGCGACCAGGGAGAGGTCGACGAGGTCGACGAGCGTCTCCTGCAGCACCCGACCGGTGATGTCGGTGGCGCCGCTGTCGAGCGGGCTGCTGATCGGGGTGGCCATGAGGTCACGACTCCTTCGCTGTCGGTTCGGGACTGCACCCGGAGTGCCCCGCCGGGGCTCCGACCATGCGCGGACGTGATCTGCTCGACACCCGGTCAGGTATGCCTGACCTGGGGAAAGAGAACCCTACGAGCGGGCCGCGTGGGTGACGAGCACCGGGATCGGCGACTCCAGGACGATCCGCTGCGCGGTGCTGCCGGTGAGCAGCTTGCCGACCGGGCTGCGCCGTTTCACCCCCACCACGAGCAGCTCGGCGCCCTCCTGCGCGGCGAGGTCGAGGACGGCCTCGGCGGGGTCGCCGCCGTCGTCGACGACCCGGACCTCCGCGTCCGGCTCCCCCAGTGCCGCGAGCCGTGAGCGCACCGACGCGCGCAGCGCGTCGTCCCCCGCGCCGTCGGCGGGGTCGGTGTCGAACCGCTCCTGGCGCGCGGTCACGAGCACCGTCAGGCCCACCCCCCGCAGCCGGGACTCGCGGACCGCCAGGTCCAGGGCGGCGTCGCCCTCGGGCGTCGGGCCGTAGGCCACACAGATCGTCATGTCGCTCCTTCGCGCGTCCGGACGCCACGGAGACTAGCCACCGATTCCGGACGAACCGGAGAAAAGTTCGTTGTGGTCACAGCGGTCGTAGAGTTTCCGATCCGGACACTGGAGGACACAGCGGACGTGTGCCAACGTCTGCGCCCATGCCACGACGGCAGGTCATCGCAGCCCTGGGAATCGTCCTCGTCACCGCTCTCGCGGTGGCCGCCTTCACCGACGCCGCCCGGTCCGGGGAGGGACAGGCGGCACGCTCCAACCTCACCATGATCGCCCCCGCGGCCGCGGGAGGCGGCTGGGACCTCGTCGCCCGCGAGGCCCAGCAGGCCGTGCGCACGGGGAACGTCGTCAACACCGTGCAGGTCGTCAACATCCCCGGCGCCGCCGGGACCATCGGGCTCAACCAGCTCGCCGGCCTGGCCGGGGAGGAGACCACGATGATGGTCACCGGCACCGTCATGCTCGGCGGCATCAGCCAGTCCGGCAGCGCGATCTCGCTGCAGGACACGACGCCGATCGCGCGCCTCGCCGAGGACTTTGAGGTCGTCGCCGTCCCGGCGGACTCGCCGTTCCGCACGCTCGAGGACCTGCTGGGCGCGTGGGCCCGCGACCCGGCCGCGCTGCCGATCGGCGGCGGCTCGGCGGGCGGCATCGACCACATGGTCGCCGCGCAGCTCGCGCAGGCCCGCGGCGTGCCCGTCGAGCGGATGGTCTACACCCCGCACCCGGGCGGCGGCGAGCTCACGCTGAGCCTGCTGTCCACCGCGGCCGGCACCGTCGGTGTCGGGATCTCGGGCTACAACGACTTCCGCGACCTGGTCGAGTCCGGGCAGCTGCGCGTGCTCGCCGTCGTCGCACCGGAACGCCTCGCGGGCGTCGACGCCCCGACCATGGACGAGCTCGGGCTCCCCGGGGTCGACCTCGTCAACTGGCGCGGGCTCGTCGCACCGGCCGGGATCGGCCCGCAGGCCCGCGCCGAGCTGGAGCAGATCACCCGCGAGATGGTCGCGACCGAGTCCTGGGACGAGGCCGTGACCCGCAACCGCTGGGTCCGCAGCGAGGCCTACGGCGAGGAGTTCGAGCGCTTCCTGGTCTCCGAACAGCGCCGCATCGACGATCTTCTGAAGGAGCTGGGGCTCGCATGAGCGGCCGTCCTGCACACCTGTCCCGGGGCGCGCTCGTCGTCCCCGCGATCCTCGCCGGGCTGGGCCTGTTCCTGGTCTACGGCACCGTGACCATGGACGTCGTCGGCGACGGCGGCCTGTTCGGCCCGACGACGATGCCGTGGATCGTCGCGGTGCTGAGCTTCGTCGTCGCCGCGCTGCTGGCGTTCGACATCCTGCGCCCGCGACCCGCGCCCGACGCCGGTCCCGGCTCCGACACCGATTCCGGCTCCGGCACCGGCCCGGGGGACGAGGCCGCCGCCGGCACCGGCGTCAACGCCCCGGCCGTGCTCACCGCGGTCGGCGGGGTCGCGGCGTTCGTCGTCGTGCTGCCCCTGCTCGGCTGGATCCTGTCGGCGACGGGCCTGTTCGTCGTCGTCGCGGCCGCACTCGGCAACCGCCGCCCGGTGCCGATGCTGCTCGGCGGCCTCGCCCTGGCCTCGGCCGTGCAGGTCGTGTTCAGCGGGATGCTCGGGATCTCCCTGCCCGCCGGCTTCGTCGGGGGGTTCTGAGCCGTGGACCAGATCACCAGCCTGCTCGGCGGCTTCGCCGACATCCTCAGCCCGTCCGCGCTGCTGTTCGTGTTCCTCGGTGCCCTCATGGGCACCGCGGTCGGGGTCCTGCCCGGCCTCGGCTCGGCGATGGCGGTGGCGCTGCTGCTGCCGCTGACCTTCGTGCTGGAGCCGACCAGCGCGCTGATCATGTTCACCGGCATCTACTTCGGTGGCCTGTTCGGCGACTCCATCGCCGGGTTCCTCATGAACACCCCCGGCAACTCCACCGCGATCGCCAGCACCTTCGAGGGGCACCGGATGGCGTTGCGCGGCCGGGCCGCGCAGGCGCTGGCCACCGGGGCGATCGGCGCGTTCATCGGCGGCATGGTCGCCTCGGCGCTGGTCGTGTTCTTCGCGCCGACGCTGGCCTCGCTCGCGACCGGGTTCGGCCCGGCGGAGTTCCTGGCGCTGGCGGTGTTCGCCTTCGTGGCGATCTCCGCGGTCGTCGCGGACTCGGCGATCCGCGGCGTCGCCGCGCTCGCGATCGGGCTGACCCTGGCCCTGATCGGGATCGACCAGCCGTCGGGGACGCCGCGGTTCTCCTTCGGGTTCTCCCCCCTGCTCGACGGCGTCTCGATCGTCGTGATCACGGTGTCGCTGCTGGCGCTGGGCGAGGTGTTCAGCCAGGCCGCGAAGGTCGGCCGGGCCGACGAGCAGCACGCGGTCATGCCGAGCGGGCGGTGGTGGCTCTCGCGCGCCGAGTTCCGCCAGGCGCTGCCCGCGTGGCTGCGCGGCACCGCGATTGGCGTGCCGTTCGGCGTCATCCCGGCCGGTGGCGCCGAGGTGCCGACGTTCCTGGCCTACGGCACGGAGCGCCGCCTGGACCGGCGCCGGGCCGAGCCGACGTTCGGGAAGGGCGCCATCGAGGGCGTCGCGGCCCCGGAGGCCGCGGGCAACGCCACCGCGGGCACCGCGATGGGGGCGCTGCTCGCGCTCGGCCTGCCCACCTCGGCGACCGCGGCGATCCTGCTCGCCGCGTTCCAGCAGTACGGCCTGCAGCCCGGCCCGCTGCTGCTCGAACGCTCCGGGGACATCGTGTGGGCGCTGCTCGCCGGGTTCTTCCTCGCGATGATCGTGCTGCTGATCCTGAACCTGCCGTTCGCGCCGCTGTGGGCGCAGCTGCTGCGGGTCCCGAAGTCCTACCTGTACGCGGGCATCGCGGTCTTCGCCGCGTTCGGCGTCTACGCGGCCGGCGCGAGCCAGGTCGACCTGGTGATCATGCTGGTGATCGGGGTGCTGGGGCTGGTGATGCGGCTCTACGACATCCCCGTCGCCCCGGTGCTCATCGCGGTGATCCTCGGGCCGCTCGCGGAGTACTCGCTGCGCGACGCGATGGGCAACTCCGGCAACGACCCGGCGGTGCTGGTGTCGAGCCCGATCACGGTGACGCTGTACGTGCTGCTGCTCGCCGGGCTGGCCTGGACGGCGTGGCGGCGCTGGGCGGAGAAGCGCGCCGCCGACGTGTGAGCGGCGCCGGCCGGGCCGGCCCGGCCGGCGGGGGCGGTCAGACCGCCCGGGCCAGCTCGACGGCGCGGGCCAGGGTCGTCAGGCGCTCGTCGAGGGTCTCCCCGGCGGGGTAGAGCCGGACGGTGTCCACCCCCGCGGCCGCCCAGTCCCGCAGCCGTGCCGCGACCCGCTCCTCGGTGCCGACGAGCGTCGTCCCGAGCACCATCTCGTCGGTGACCGTCGCGGCCGCGCCCGCGCGGTCCCCGGCCAGCCAGGCGGCCCGGACGGCGTCGGCCCGCTCGCCCCAGCCCTGACGGCGGTAGGCGTCGAAGTAGAAGTTCTGCTCGGCGGTGCCCATCCCGCCGAGGCTGAAGGCGATACCGGGCCGGCGGGCGTCGACCATCGCGGACTCCTGCGCGGCGTCGGCGGCGAAGGCGACCTCGGCGCCCTGGCAGATCTCGACGGCGGACCGGTCGCGGCCCGCGGCGCGCAGCCCGGCGTCGAGGTGGCCGAGGTAGGCCGCGGCGCCCTCGGGCACGAAGCTGGTGCCCAGCCAGCCGTCGGCGATCCGCCCGGTCAGCTCCAGCATCCGCGGCGACAGCGCGGCCAGGAAGACGGGCAGGTCCGGCACCGGCGACGTGGACAGCCGCATCGGGCGTCCGGCGCCGCCGGGCAGCGGGACGGCGACGGTCTCGCCGTCGTAGGCGACCCGCTCCCCCGCGCAGGCCGCGCGGATCACCGCGACGGTCTCGCGCAGCCGGGTCAGCGGGCGGGCGAACGGGACGCCGTGCAGCCCCTCGATCACCTGCGGGCCGGACGGCCCGAGCCCGAGGACGAAGCGGCCCCCGCTCATGTCGTGCAGGGTCAGCGCGGCCTGCGCGACGGCCACCGGCGAGCGGGTCCCGACCTGGATCACGCCGGAGCCGAGTCGGATCCGCTCGGTGCGCGCGGCCAGGTAGCCCAGCGCCGACGGCGCGTCGGAGCCCCACGCCTCGGCGACCCAGCAGTCGTCGAGGCCCAGCTTCTCGGCCTCGACGACGAACTCGACGGTCTCGCGCCAGTCGCCGCCCGACGCCTCGACCGTGGTCGCCGTCCTCATCGGCGCACCAGCCCGACCGGGTTCCCGGCCGGGACGTCGCCCGCGGCCAGCACGGTCGCTGCGATCGGGGCGAGCAGCGCCGCGAGCTCGGCGGTGCGCCGCTCGCCCAGCGCGGCCCAGGGGCGGGCCGCCGCGTCGTCGGTGCGGCGCTCGATCTCCCCGCGGACGACGGCGCCGGTCGCGGTGAGCGCGCCGGACGCGTCGGCCCATCCGCGGCGGCGCGCTTGGTCGGCGCCGGCGACCCAGGCCTGCTCGTCGAACCCGCGGGCGGTGCGCAGCCACTCGCCGTCCGTGTCGCCCGCGGCGGCCTTGAGGTGGTGCGCGAGGACCGGGCCGATCCCCTCCGCGACCAGGACGGCGACGTGGCCGTCCCCGCGGTGCTCGCGCAGGGTGGTGGCGGCCTGCCACAGCGCCGCGAGCGGGTCCTCGGGGCGGGGCAGGTCGGCGTTCGCGGCGGCGAGCACGCGCCCCGGCACGTCGATCTCCGACGCCGCCGCCCACGCCAGGTCGGCCGCCCGCCCGACCGCGTCGGGCACGCCGGCCCGGCGCAGGGCCGCGCACGCCCCCGCCAGCCGCGCGTCCAGCGCGGCCTGCGGGGTGCACAGCGACCACACCGACGGCAGCGCGCGGGCCGTCATCGTGGCGGCGAAGCCGTGGAACGCCGCCGTCACCGGGCCCGGCCCGACCGGGCCCAGCGGCGCCGCCCGCATCGCGAAGTAGCCGCGCCAGAAGCCCCGGAGCCCCGCGCGCTCGGCGGACGCGCGGGACTCCGGGGCGAAGTAGACGACGTCGTGGACCGGTTCGTACTGCTCCCACAGGGCACGGGCGGCGCTCACGCTCACCCCCGCACCGTAGGCCGTCGTGCATGGTTCCCGGGACCGGAGCGCCGGGAACCACGCACGGGGCCGTCAGGCCAGGTGGTGCCGCTCCTGCAGGGCGTACACCGGGGTGTCGATGCCCTCCTGGCGCGCCTTGAGCTGCAGCGCCAGGTACAGCGAGTAGAACCGGCTCTGGTGCAGGTTGCCGCCGTGGAACCACAGGTTCTGCTGCTGGGTGGGCTTCCACATGTTGCGCTGCTCGCCCTCCCAGGGACCGGGGTCCTTGGTGGTGTCCGAGCCCAGGCCCCACACCTTGCCGACCTTGTCCGCGACCTCCTGACCGACGATGTCGGCGGCGAGGCCGTTCATCGACCGGTACCCGGTGGCGAAGACGACGAGGTCGGCGTCGAGCTCGACGGTGTCCCCGTCCGGGCCGGTCAGGCGCACGCCCTTCTCGGTGAACTCCTGCATCTGCCCGCGCACGAGCTTCACCTTGCCGTCGGCGACGAGGTCGGCGGCACCGACGTCGATGTAGTAGCCCGAGCCTCGGCGCAGGTACTTCATGAACAGGCCGGAGTCGTCGTCGCCGAAGTCCAGCTCGAAACCGGCGTCGGTCAGGCGCTGGTAGAAGTCGGCGTCGACCTCGCGGGCCTTGTCGTAGGCCGGCTTCTGGAACGTGTGCATGATCCGGTACGGCAGCGACGCGAAGATCATGTCCGCGGTGTAGGTGTCCACGCCGTTGCGGACCGCGCGCTCGGAGTAGAGGTCCCCGAGCCCGTACTCCATCAGCGTGTCGGACTTGATGATGTGCGTGGAGGACCGCTGCACCATCGTGACGTCCGCGCCGACCTCCCACAGCGCCCCGCAGATGTCGAACGCGGAGTTGTTGGAGCCGATGACCACGACCTTCTTGCCCTTGTAGGCGTCCGGGCCGGGGTGCTGCGAGGAGTGCTGCACCTCGCCGCGGAACTGCTCCCGGCCGGGGAAGTCGGGCACGTTCGGCTTGCCGGACACCCCGAGCGCGATGACGAGCTGGCGCGGGCGCAGCGTGATCTCGCCCTCGCCCGACCGGTCGACGACGACGTTCCACCGGCCGGCGGACTCGTCGAACTCGGCGCTGCGCGCGGTGGTGGAGCCCCAGTAGTTGAGCTCCATGATCCGCGTGTAGAACTCCAGCCAGTCGCCGATCTTGTCCTTCGGCGCGAACACCGGCCAGTTGTCCGGGAACTTCAGGTACGGCAGGTGGTCGTACCAGACCGGGTCGTGCAGGGCGAGGCTCTTGTAGCGCCGGCGCCAGGAGTCACCGGGCCGCTCGTTGCGCTCGATGATGATCGTGTCGACGCCGAGCTGGCGCAGCCGCGCACCCAGGGCGATGCCGCCCTGCCCGCCGCCGATGATCACGACCTCCGGGTCGCGGGTGCGGCCGAGCTCGGCGAGCTCGTTCTCCCGGCGCTCCTTCCAGGTGACCCGGTCGGGGTTCGCGCCGTGCTCGGTGCCGAACGGGCGCCGGTCGTTCATCGGCTCCTCGTGGCCCTTGAGCTCGTCGAGGGTGGTGAGGAAGGTCCACGCCTTCGGCGCGCCGTCCTCGGAGATCAGCCTTGCGTGGCCGGTGCCGCGGCCGACCGCGGTCTCGAAGCGGAACCAGACGTCGGTGACGCCGTCGGCCTCGGTGGGCTCGGCCGAGAGCTCCCAGTGCGACGGGTCGGTCTGCTCCAGGGTCCGGGTCAGCAGGTCCCGGACGCCGTCGCGGTGCTCGACCGTCTTCAGGTTCCACGTGAAGGAGACCAGGTCGCGCCAGTAGCTCTGCTCGGCGAACAACGAGACGGCTCGGTCGACGTCACGGGCGGACAGCGCGTCGGCGAAGGCGGAGAGCCAGCCTTCGGCGGTCGTGCGCGCCGTGGACTTCTCCTGCGTGGTGGTCACGGGCACCTCCTGCGAGCGGTTCGCCACGACCGCGACGGCGCTCGCCGTCCTGCCGCGGTCGTCGGGGCAACGACGGCAGTGAACACCACGGGCGTGATCCCCGACACCGGTTGCGGGGAGGTTGCAACTCCCCCCGGGCACGGACGCGCCGGTCGGCGCGTCAGGCCGGGCCGGGGTGCGGCGGGGTCCGCTCGCCGGCCTCGACCGCCACGTCCAGGACGTTCCCGGCGGGCGGCAGCGGGCAGGTGGCGTGGGCGGTGAACGCGCACGGCAGGTTGACGACCCGGTTGAGGTCCAGGCGCAGCGTGCCGTCCGGGGCGGGGTCGTCGGTGCGCAGGATCCGCCCGCCGCCGTAGGTCGTGTCGCCGGAGGTGGCGTCGCGGAAGTGCAGCGACAGGCCGCCGTCCTTCCCGGCCAGCGCGACGAGGCGCTGCGTACCCCCGGCCCAGCCGAACGCGACCTCCCCGACCGCGGTCGGGAAGTGCTGCAGCCCGGCCACGACGGCGTCCACGGTCACGGTGCGCGGCGCGTCGTAGGGCGTGAACACCGCGTCGACGACGGCGGCCGGGTCGTACCCCCAGGCCGGCACCCCGGTGAACGCGGTGCGGGTGAGCGCGCGCGGGTCGCGCACGCGCAGCGCGTAGGAGCCGGTGCGCCGGGCGATCTCGACGACACGGTCCCCCACCGCGACCATCGCGCCCGGGGCGCCGTCGACGGGCCGCAGGTGCACGGTGTCCTCCAGCGGGCCGTCCGCGCCGGGCGGCACGACACCGTCGGCGGCGGTCGCGGTGACGGCCACCTCGTCCGGGCCGGCGACCCGCCAGCGGCCCGGCAGCCCGGGCAGCGTGCCGTCGCCGTCGTCGAGCCAGTGCAGCGCGGTCAGCGAGAGCCAGCCGTGCGGCTCGCGCAGGGTCTCCTCGCGGGCGGCGCGCCACGCGTCGTGCGCGGTGCGGCCCGGTGCCTCGGTGCTCGTCATGTGACCCGCAACGCCCCGCCGGACGCGGCTGTTCCGGGTCCGCGTCGCGGGTCAGTGCACGCGCCGGCGCACCGACTCCGGGTCGGGCCGGGTCAGCGCGACCACCCCGGCCAGTGCCACCACCACCCCGAGCAGCGCCCCGCCCTCCCAGCCGGGCCGGATCCGGTCCCCGAGCAGTGCGATCCCGACGACGCCGGGCACGACCACCTCGGTCACCGACAGCACCGCCGTCGCCGGGCCGACCGCGCCGTCCTGCAGGGCGCGGGCGAAGGCCAGCACGCCCAGCACCCCCATCGCGACGACGCCGTACACCAGCGGGTCGAGCAGCAGCGCACCCGCGGTGTCCCAGCGCAGCGGGCCCGGGTGGATCGCGCGGACGGCGAGCGCGGTGCCGCCGAACCCCAGCCCGGCCAGCAGCGCGAGCAGCATCGGCCGCCCGGCCCGCCAGACGAACGGCGCCGCGGCCAGGATCAGCAGGAACGACACCAGCAGCACCGGCGTCGCCGCCTCGGGGAGCGCGTCCGGCCGCTCGGGCTCGGCACTCGCGGCGACCAGGACCAGCCCGGCGAGCACCGCGACGACCGACCACCGGTCGCGCCGGATCAGGTTCCACGGGTTCCACCCGTGGTCGGCCAGCGTGGTCAGCGCGATCGCGCCGGCCAGGATGGACTGCACCGCGAACACCGGCAGGAACCGCAGCGCGACGACGGTGAGCACCCAGGCCAGCACGTCGGCGAGCAGCCCCGCCAGGAACCACGGCTGCAGCCACACCGGACGCCCGTAGCGCGCCAACCTGCTGCCGCGGGCCTCCCACAGCGCGGCGACCGTGTTGCCGGCCATCGCGGCGACGGCGATCAGCAGCGCGAACAGTGTCGTCATCTCCCGGCCCATCCTGCCCGTCGCCCGCCCGGGCGGGCACGGACACGCCGGTCCGCCCCGCACCGGTGTGGTCGTCGGTGCGGACGTGCACACTCGGCACATGCGCATGCGGTTCGGCCCCGACGAGGACGACGCGTTCCACGCGGCGGCCCTGGAGCTGCTCGACGGCTTCGGCGGCTGGCTCGCCGAGAACGAGGTGGTCGCCGAGCCGATGTCGGCGGAGCTGCTCCTGCAGTACAAGTGGCTGGCCGCCGACGGCGACCTCGCCGACTGGCCGCTGGAGCACGTCGAGACCTTCCTCGACGGCTGGTGCCCGCACGTCGTCGCCGAGCACCGGCTGCCGGTGCGGCTCGTGCCCGACAGCGTCGCGGCGTTCGTGGAGTACCTCGACGAGCGCGGGCTGCTCGCCCCGGGCGGCCCGCGGCCCTCCCAGGTGCGGCGGCTGTGTGCGGAGTACACCGAGGAGTACGCCGAGCTGGAGGCCGGGGCCGGGTCGCCGCTGCTCACCGAGCTGGGCGACGACCCCGACCCGGTGCGGATCCCCTCCCCCGCCGACCGCGCGGCGTCCGCCGCGCAGGCCCGGATCCTGCACGACGCCCGCGCGCTGGCCCGCTGGTGCGGCGAGCACGGGCGGCCGCTGACCGCGGCCGGCAACCTGCGGCTGGCCGACGCCCGCGAGCTCGTCACGCTGCTGGGCACCGGCGACGACCCGGAGCGCGGCGGCCGGCTGACCCGCGCCACCCGGCTGCGGACCCTGACCTGGGTGCTGGAGGCCAGCGTGCGGGCCGGTGCGGTGCGCCGCGACGGCGGCCGGCTGGTCGCCGTGCCCCGCTTCGCCGGGCTCGACGACACCTCCGCCCACGAGGACCTGGTCCTGGCCGCCCGCGAGGTCGGCGCGCTGTCGGTCGGGCCGCTCGGCGCGGCCCCGGACCACGGCGACCCCGACCGGCCCCCGCCGCAGGCCGCCACCCGGCCCGGCCCCGCCGCCGGCCCCGACCTCGACGCCGACCTCGACGCCGGGCTCGACGAGGCGGCCACCTGGGCCCTGCTCGGCGACGAGGACGCCGCCGCGTCGGAGGACGCGACGCCCGCGCTGCTGTTCCTGCTGCGCCACGTCGCCGACGGCGTCCCCCACGACGATCTGCGCCACGCCCTGGACGTGCTGCTCGACTGGAACGAGGAGCACGGCGGCGACCTCGACCTCGCCACACCGCACACCGCGACGCTGCTGGACCAGCTCGAACGGCTCGGCGTCGTCGCGTGGACCGGCTCGCGCCCCGTCGACGGCGACCCCGGGGTCCCCGCCGGCGCCCGCCCCGTCCGCACCGGCGGGCTGGTGCAGCTCACCCCCGGCGGGGTGGCCTGCGCGCTGCTGCTGCTCGCCGCGGAGAACCTGCACTACCCGACCCGGCCGGACCCCGCGGTCGCCTCGGCCGCCGAGATCGTCGAGCTGGCCGGGGAGGTGCCGCCCGAGGAGTGGCGCGCCGACATCGACGCCTGGCACGCCGCGCAGCCGGACCCGGCCCGGGCGGTCGCGGAGTTCGTGGCCGCCGCGCTCGCCCCCGGGCAGCCGCTGCTCGTCGCCCTCACCGCGACCGGCGTCGCGGCCGAGCGGTTCGGCGCCGACGCGGTCGACGCGCTGCTGCACGAGCACCTCGACGGCCCGCACCGCGGCATGGTGGCGCGCCGGCTCGTCGCGCGCGGCGCGCTCGACCCCGACGCCGTCGAGCCCGAGCTGCTGCTCACCGCCTCGGTCGACGTCCTGGCCGTCGCGCTGGACACCGTCGACGTCGAGGACTGGCCGGACGCCTTCGCCGCCGAGTTCCCGCGCGAGACCGTCGAGGTGTTCGACGAGCTCTGGCAGCTCGACCACCCGCGCCTCGGCGAGGTCCTGGCCGCGCTGGGCGAGCACCACCCCGACGGCGCCGTCGCCTCGGCGGCGCGGCGGGCCCGGGAGCGCTGGCGCAGCCGCACCGGGGGCGCCTGACCCCTCGCCCGCCGCGGCCCGGCGTGCGAACATGTGTTCGTGCGCGGCCTGGCCACGATCCTGCATGCCGACCTGGACTCGTTCTACGCGTCGGTCGAGCAGCGCGACGACCCGCGCCTGCGCGGGCGGCCGGTCGTCGTGGGCGGCGGGGTCGTGCTCGCGGCCAGCTACGAGGCGAAGGCCCACGGCGTGCGGACCGCGATGAACGGGCGCCAGGCCCGCGCGCTGTGCCCGCAGGCGGTCGTCGTCCCGCCCCGGATGGCGGCCTACTCCGAGGCCAGCCGCGCGGTCTTCGCGATCTTCCGCGACACCACCCCCGAGGTCGAGGGGCTGTCGATCGACGAGGCGTTCCTCGAGGTCGGCGGGCTGGAACGGATCGCGGGCACCCCGCGCGCGATCGCCGCGCGGCTGCGCGAGCGGGTGGCCCGCGAGGCGGGGCTGCCGATCAGCGTCGGCGTGGCCCGCACGAAGTTCCTGGCCAAGGTGGCCAGCGGGGCGAGCAAGCCGGACGGTCTGCTGGTCGTCGACCCGGACCGGGAGCGGGAGTTCCTGCACCCGCTGCCGGTGCGCAGCCTGTGGGGCGTGGGTGCGGTGACCGCGGCCAGGCTGCACGAGGTGGGCGTGCGGACCGTCGCCGACGTCGCCGCGCTCGGCGAGGCGGCCCTGGTCTCCTACCTCGGCCCGGCCGCCGGACGGCACCTGCACGCGCTCGCACACCTGCGCGACCCGCGCCCGGTCGACACGCACCGGTCGCGGCGGTCGATCGGCTCGCAGCGCGCGCTGGGCCGCGGCGCCCGCACCGACACCGAGCTCGACGGCATCCTGGCCGCGACCGTCGACCGGCTCGCGCGGCGGCTGCGCGCCCCGCGCGGCTCCGACCGCGACGACGGCCCGGCCGGCGCGACGGCGGGCCCCGGCGGCGGCCGGGTCTGCCGCACCGTGGTCCTGCGGCTGCGCTTCGGCGACTACACCCGCGTCACCCGCTCGCACACGCTGCCGGTCGCCACCGCGCACACGCCGACGCTGCTGGCCGCGTCGCGGCGGCTGCTCGTCGACGCGCTGCCGGAGATCCACGCCCGCGGGATCACGCTGCTCGGCCTGTCGCTGACCAACCTCGAACGCGACGACGCGCTGCAGCTGGCGCTGCCCCTCGACGCGCACGCGGGCCCGGCCCTGGACACCGCACTGGACGCGGTGCGCTCGCGCTTCGGGGCCGCGTCGGTCGGGCGGGCGAGCCGGCTGGGGCGCGACGAGGGGCTGGAGGTCCCGCTGCTCCCCGAGCACGAGTGATCGTCAACCCGAGGTTGACGACAATACACCGTCAACTTACGGTTGACGCATGACGACCCCCACCCCGCCCGGCGACACCGTGCGTCTCGACGACCTCATCCGCGCCGTCACCGCCGTCCACACCGACCCGCTCGACCGGCTGTCGGGCGCGGTGCTGGCGGGCGACCACCTCGGCGAGGTCGCCGACCACCTCATCGGCCACTTCGTCGACCAGGCCCGCCGGGCCGGGGCGTCGTGGACCGACATCGGCCGCAGCATGGGCGTGTCCAAGCAGGCCGCCCAGAAGCGGTTCGTGCCCCGCGCCGACGCGGCGCCGACCATGGCCGAGGGCTTCGAGCGGTTCACCCCGCGTGCCCGCCGGGTGGTCGTCGCGTCGCAGGAGAAGGCGCGCGCGGCCGGCAGCGACCGGATCACCCCGGCCCATCTGCTGCTCGGGCTGCTCGACGAGCAGGAGGGGCTCGCCGTCGTCGTGCTCGGCGGGCTGGGCACCGACGTCCCCGCGCTGCGCGAGGCCGCGACCGCCACGCTGCCCGCACCGGCCGCCGAGGTGCCCGCGCTGGTCCCGTTCGACGCGGCGGCCCGCAAGGCGCTGGAGCTGACCCTGCGCCACGCGCTGCGCCTGGGCCACAACTACGTGGGCACCGAGCACGTCCTGCTCGCCCTGATCGAGCAGGAGGAGGGCGACGGCGTCCTCACCCGGGCCGGGGTCGACGGCGAGCGCGTCGAGCGGACCGTCGTCGAGGCGGTCACGTCCGCGACCGGGGACGCCTGACCGGCCCGCTCAGGAGGCCAGCTCGATCGTCCCCGTCGCGGACTCCGGCGCCCCGTCGGAACCGGCGGCGAACGCGATGCCCGAGCCGTCCGGCGTCCCGCCGACCCAGAGGTCGGCACCGGCGAAGGCGGGGGTCGTGAGCCGGTAGGAGAGCTCCCGGACGAACGCGGTCGGCCGGTGCCGGCGCGCGATCTCCAGCCCGAGCAGCGCGAACAGCGGCCCGTGCACGACCAGGCCCGGGTAGCCCTCGACGCCGGTGACGTAGGGCAGGTCGTAGTGGATCCGGTGGGTGTTGTAGGTCAGCGCCGACATCCGGAACAGCAGCTCCGGGCCGGTGGGCAGGGTGAAGCCCCACTCGTGCTCCGGGCGCGGCGCCGGGTCCGGGGCGGACAGCCCGCGGCCGCTGCCCGGCGCCTGCGAGCGGTAGACGATGTCCTGCTCCTCCACGCAGAGCAGCTCGCCGTCCGGGCCGCCGCGGCGGAACTCGGCGACCGTCGTCACGAACGCCATCTCCCCGGACCGGCCGTTCTTCACCCGGACCGGGCCGAGCTCCTGGCGGCGGGTGACGGGCTCGCCGACCCGCCACGGGGCGTACCGGGTCAGCCGCCCCCCGGCGAACATGCGACGCCGGTCGGGGACCGGCGGCAGGAAGTGCCCGTCGAGCGGGTGGCCGTCGTCGCCGAGCGCCGAGGTCGGCGGGGCGTCGAGGAAGGCGAACCAGTGCCACAGCGGCGGCAGCGGGTCGCCGTCGGCGGCGACCGGGTCGAGGCCGAGCAGCCCGGAGAAGGCCGCCACCGACCACGCCGTCACGGTGTCGGTGGAGACCAGCGGCGCGGGGGCCCAGCCCTCGAGCGCGTCGGACAGGGTCACGAGGCCACCTCGTAGCGGGTGTGCTGCAGGATCGTCCAGGCCACCAGGGCCGGGTTGTCGACCATCGGGACGTGCCCCACCCCGGGCAGGACGACCAGCTCCGCCCCGGGGACCGCGTCCATCATCGGGCGGGCGTAGCGGACGTAGGGGATGGTGCGGTCCGAGCCGGACCAGGCGATCCGGACCGGGCACGGCAGGTGCTCGAACGGTGCGATCGCGGTGTCCATCCGGGCCGCGGACAGCAGCGGCTCCAGCATCGTGCAGCCCGCGAGGTCGTCGAACAGCTCGGCGACCTCCTCGGGCGTGTAGCGGTCGGTGTGCTCGGCCAGGGTGAGCAGCAGCAGCCGCCGGATCAGCCCGCAGGACGCCAGCGCGCGCACCGGCGCCCACCCGGCGAGCAGCGCGCCGATGCGGAAGGTGGCGAGCAGCCGGTAGAGGTCCGACGGCATCGCCCACGCCCCGGCCGGGGACAGCGCGACCACCGAGCGGGCCCGGCCGCGGCGCGCCATCTCCAGCGCCGCCCAGCCGCCCAGGGAGTTGCCGACGACGTGCGGGCGCTGCGGCACGCCCAGCTCGTCCAGGTGCGCGGTCAGCGCGTCGACGAGCAGGTCCACGCTGAACTCGGCGTCGGGCAGCGGGGGGCCGTCGAGGTGGCCGGGCAGGGTGACCGCCCACACCTCGTGGTGCTGCTCCAGCAGCGGCAGCACCGGCTTCCAGGCCCGCCACGACGAGGTCACGCCGTGGAGCAGCAGCAGCGGCTCCCCCGACCCGCCGACGTGGTACGCGCTCATCTCACGATCATGGGCTCCGCGGCCCCGGGGTGCAGTGCGAGGACCTCCCCGAACCCCTCGGCCAGGCAGCGGGCGAACGTCTCGCGGTCGGTGATCGCGGCCGCGTCCAGGTTGGCGCCGACGCAGCAGTGCTCGCCGTGGGTGACGACCGAGATCATCGCCGCGCAGCCGGGCAGCGGCGCGAACGGGTAGACCCGCTCGATCCGCGCCCCGCACAGGAACGCCTCCGACCGCAGCCCGGGCACGTTGGAGGCCTGCAGGTCGTTGCCCTGCGTGGAGCCGCCCGCGACCAGCGTCAGCAGCGGGCCGGGCAGCCGCGCCAGCAGCGGCGCCACCACGTCGGGGCTCTCCAGCGCGGGCTCCTCGCGGGCCGCCCGCATCTGCGCGCCGACCTCGCGGACGCGCTCGGCCGGGTCCGCGACGCCCATCGGCGCCGCCAGCCGGGCCGGGGCCCACCGGTTGCCGCCCGCGGCGTCGCCCTCGCGGCGCACCGAGACCGGCACCGAGGTGCGCAGCGTCGCGTCGCCGCGCACCGGGTACCCCATCGCCTCGTGGTAGAGCCGGAACCCGCCCAGCAGCGAGGCGACGAAGGCGTCGTTGAACGACCCGCCGACCGACTTGCCGGCCGCGCGCAGGTCGGCGAAGTCCACGTCGAGCGCGACGAACCGCCAGGACATGCCGCGCGGGCGCAGCAGCTCCGACCCGCTGCCCGACGGCGGCGACAGCACGCGCAGCGCCGAGTCCAGGTAGCGGGCGGTGTCGCGGGCCGCGGACAGCGGGTGGGTGAGCGCACCGACGACGTCGCGGGCGGCCCGCGCGGCGGCGGGCACCAGCCCGGCCTCGCGCCGAACCAGCCGGTCCACCTCGGCGAGAGGGTCGGGCGACTCCGGCGCCGGCGCCGGCGGCTGCGGCTTCTCGTCGTCGTGCTCGCGCTTGCGGCTGTGCAGCTGCGACAGCAGCTGGACCACGCCCATGCCGTCGGTGAGCACGTGGTGCAGCTTGAGCAGGAACGCCGAGCGCCCGCCGGGCAGCCCCTCGACCAGCATGGCCTCCCACGGGGGCCGCTCCCGGTCGAACGGGGTCATCATGAACTGCTCCGCGATGCCCGAGAGCTCCGGCCAGAACTCCGGACCGGCACCGGGGATGCGCACCCGGCGCAGGTGGTAGTGCAGGTCGAACTCGACGTCGTGGATCCAGTACGGCGTGCCGAGCCCGCCCAGCGGCTCCCGGATGCGCTCGCGGAAGCGCGGCACCATCCGCGTCGCCCAGTCGACGGCGGCGACGAGCCGGTCCCAGTCCGGCCGGGCGTCGAGCAGCTCCACGGCGAGCACCGGCGAGCGGAACCGCGGGTCGTCGCCCTCGGCCCGCCACATCATCACCTCGAACGGCGACATCTCACGGACCGAGCCCCAGCTCAGCGGGGTGTCGTTCACCGGTCGCCCTCCTGCACGATGCGTCGCTCCGGCCAGGCGGAGAGGGTGTCGAGGAACCGGTCGCGGATCTCCTCGGCGTACTTCCCCGCGTCCTCGGGCACCCAGGACGAGGTGTCGACCGGCGGCAGGACGGTGACCTGCACGGTGCCGCCGCGCAGGGTCTGCGCGCCGCGCCACATGATCTCGCCCGCGTTGCGGATGACCACCGGCACGACCGGCACCCCGGCCTGCATCGCGATGTGGAACGCGCCCTTCTTGAACGGGCCCAGCCGCGGCGTCGCCGAGCGGGTGCCCTCCGGCGCGATGACCAGCGAGATCCCCTCGTCGCGCAGCTTGTCGACGGCGGGCTGCAGCGCCTCACGCGCGGCGCGGGTGTTGCCGCGGTCGACGAAGGCGACGTCGGCGATCCAGAACAGCTGGCCCCACACCGGGATCTGCGCGGCCTCCTTCTTCGCCACGCCGGTGAAGCTCTCCCGCAGCAGCTTCATCATCACCGGCACGTCGAACTTGGACTGGTGGTTGAACACGAACACGCACGGCCGCGCGGAGTGCAGGTACTCCGCACCGGTCACCTCGACGTCGATGCCGGCGAGGCCGAACGCGATGTCGGAGCCGACCCCGCCCGCCATGTCGACGAAGCGCCGGCGCGAGCCGTGCAGCAGCCCGGCACCGGCCGCGGCCGCGAGCCCGCCGGCCATGCCGCCGTAGAAGACGGCGGTGCGGGCGACGTCGGTCAGGCTCGGGAACAGCCCGCCCCGCGGCGCGCAGTCCAGCACCGGCCAGCCCTGACGGCGGGCCAGTGCGCGCAGCGAGTCCGTCGGCGACACCGCGACGGCGTGCCCGACCGCGGACAGGAACTCCGCGTCCTCGGTGCCGTTGGCGTAGCCGAAGCAGTCCGCGAGGTCGACGTCGTGCGCCGCGGCGTCGGCGCGCACCGCGTCGGCCTTGCCCGTCCCCCACAGCGAGGTGCCCGCGACGCGGCCGGTCAGCACGCCGTCGCGCACCTCCAGCTCGGTGCACAGCACCCGGTCCGCGCCCAGCTCCTCGGCCATCGGCTGCACCTGGAAGCGGGTCGCCGAGGACGCCATGACGACCTGGTGGCCCTGCTCCTGGTGGGCCGCGACGAGCTCCCACACCTCCGGGTGCAGCGCGCCCGCGATCTCGTCGCGGAACAGGCGGCGCCCCAGCGTGTGCAGCTCCTCCTCGCTGCGGCCCTTCCAGGTCGCCAGCGTGATCGCGAGGAACTCCTTGAAGTCGTCGTCGGTGCGGATGCCGCGCATCCCCGACAGGACGGTGCGCACCATCTCGACCGGGCCGACGTCGAACTCGCGCAGCCGCTTGCGGTAGAACGCGCCCGCGGAGTAGCCGTCGATGACGGTGCCGTCGTAGTCGAAGTAGGCGATGGTGCCCGGTCCGGGCTCCGCCTCCCGGATCGCCCGGAGCCGCGCCCGGGTGTCCCCCGCCCGCGGGCCGTCAGCTGGCGACACCCGTATCCCCTTCCGCACGCTGTCTCGCCCCGGCCGGCGGGACCACCGACGTCGCGGGGGCCGCGCCCGCCGCCGTCGGGGCCTCGCCGGACCCGAGGACCACCTCGAGGCGGGCGCGCTGCAGCTCGCCCAGCCGTCCCAGATCATCGATCACCGCGGTCACCTCGGCCAGCCAGGCCGCGCGCCGCTCGCGCAGCGGGGCCGCGGCGGCGTCGTCCTCGCCGCCGAGGAGCTCGCGGTTGTCGGCCTGGCGCACCGCGGTCGCGTAGAGCTCGCGCGAGACGGAGTCGGCGCGGTCCAGGCGCTGCTGCAGCAGCATCTGACGGCCGACGCCCAGGCAGTCCTCCAGGAACGCCTTCTCCTCGCTCATCGCGTCCTCCCCCAGCGCGAGCAGCCGGTCGGCGACGACGAGCTGGGCGTCGAGGAACGAGCGCAGCACGCCCGGCGCGACCAGCAGCGGCGCCTGGCGCAGCGCGCCGCGCACGTCCGCGGGGTTCGCCGCCCGGGTCCGCCAGTCCGGGTCGACGAGGTCGAGCTCGCCGATGACCTCCTCGCGGAACTCGCGCCGGGTGGAGAAGAAGAACTCGAACTTGAGCAGGTCGCGCAGCCGGGCCAGCTCGCGCCAGGCCACCTCGACGAGGTCCTCGCCCTCCTGCGCGTCCCCGACGCGCAGCAGCGCCAGCTCCAGCATCGCCCGGTTGACCAGGTGGTGCAGGGCGCCGTTGCGGTAGAACGCGGCGACGTGGTGGCGGCCCGAGCTCACCGCGAACACCGGCTCGGTGCCGCCCTCGTAGATCGTGACGACGCCGGCCTCGGCGAGCCGGTCCAGCGTCATCCGCAGCCCGTGGCGGGTGCGCAGCTCGGCGACCGGGACCGGGATCCCGCGCGCCTCCAGGTAGTCCGCCAGCGGCGCGACGACCTCCCGGACCTGCTGCAGGGTCAGCGCCCGGTCGTGCGCCCACAGCAGCGCGAACGTGGCGAGCGAGGTCGCCGTCGCCGGGGTGACGCGGTTGATCCCGGCGCACACCCGGAACGCGACCTTCTCCAGCTGGGCGCGGCCCTCACCGGCCTCGGTCAGCGCCCGGCGCAGCGAGAACGGCTCGGCGAAGCGGACCCGGGCGGTGCCGATGTGGCGCCGCTGGTCGCGGAAGTAGCCGAACAGCCAGCCGAGGCCCTCGGCCTTCTTCTGCCCGCCGCGCTGCTCGGCGGCCATCGCGCCGACCTCGTGCAGCTGGTCGTAGACGATCGAGACGGGCACCAGCACCGCGTCCAGCTCGGGGCGCTCCTCCAGCGCCGAGACCAGGTAGCGCAGCAGCCCGATCCGGGGCTTGCGCAGCTTGCCGGTGCGGCTGCGGCCGCCCTCGATGTACCACTCGAGGTTGAACCGCTTGGCCAGCAGGTGCCCGAGGTACTCCTGCATCGCGGCCTTGTAGACGGTGTCGCCGCCGAAGCTGCGCCGGATGAACACGATCCCCGCGCGGCGCCCCAGCGACCCCATCGGCCAGAACGACAGGTTGTTGCCGCCGAGCACGTGGTTGCGGGGGAAGTTGCGATCGTGCAGGACCTCGGCGAACAGCAGCGGGTCGGCGTAGGAGCGGTGGCTGGGCAGGAACACCAGCGCGTGCTCCTTGTTGAGCTCGCGCAGGTGCTCCAGCCCGGACTCGTCGACCTGCACGTCCCAGGCCTTGGAGTGCATCGGGCCCATCATCGCCCGGAACACGTCGATCGCCGGGGGGCTCTGCACCGCCGCCATCTCGGTGAGGCAGGACTCCAGGCGCTGCTCGACCTCCGCGGCCGGCGTGCCGGTCTCGCGGGTGAGCCGGTCGACGAGCTGCGGGAACCGCGCCGAGGACGTGATCTGCTCGACCATCCGGCGGGGCACCTTGTAGCGGTCGCCGAGGATGCGGCGCTCGGCGCGGTCGCAGGCGAGCACGGCCTGGCGGGCGACGAAGCGGGTGAACCCGTTCGACCCGGGCCGCCCGCTCTCCTGGGAGACGAACCGCGACACCAGCTCGGACACGGTGGCGGCCTCCCCCGCCACGACGCGCGCGGCGTCGGGACGGTGGCGCGCCATCGACGGGTGCAGCGGCGACCAGGCCATCCGCATGACCGCGGTGGTCGCCAGCCCGGTGAGCTTGCGGACCGCGCCGGTGTCGCCGGGCTCCGGGGTCACCCAGGCCACGCGCGCCGGGACGATCAGCGTGTCGTCGCCGTGCAGGGCCTCGCCCAGCGCCGAGGGGACCTCGCCGTTCGCCCCCAGCCCGACGACGGCCGCGCCCGGGTGCTCGGTCTCGGCCCAGCGCCGCAGGATCCCCCGCTCGGTGTGCGAGCGGGCCTGGGTCACGACGACCTCGCGGGTGCCGGTGAGGTCGTCGGTCGTCATGGAGCCCCCCGTCGGCGCGTCCCCGCCGCGGTGCGGCGCCTGCGCCGTCACAACCTAGTTACTCTCCGGTTGCCCAACAACCCGGGGTGCCGGGTCCGGCCGCGGATCACACGATGCCCGCCGCCTCGGTCAGGACGTGGCGCAGGATCGCCTCGATCTCGTCGAACTCGGCCTGCCCGGCGGTCAGCGGCGGGGCCAGCTGGATCACGACGTCGCCGCGGTCGTCGGGGCGGCAGTAGAGGCCGGCGTCGAGCAGCGCGCCGGGCAGGAAGCCGCGCACCAGGCGCTCGCGCTCCTCGGGCCCGAACGTCTCCCGGGTGGCGGGGTCGCGCACCAGCTCGACGGCCCAGAAGTAGCCGTCGCCGCGGACGTCGCCGACGATCGGCAGGTCGAGCAGCCGCGACAGGGTCGCGCCGAACGCACCGCCGTGGGCGAGCACGTTGCCGTAGAGGTCCTCGCGCTCCATCAGGTCCAGGTTCGCCAACGCGACGGCGGCGGAGACCGGGTGCCCGCCCCAGGTGTAGCCGTGCGGGAAGGTGACCCCGGGCTGCAGGAACGGCTCGATCACCTTCTCCGA
This sequence comes from Pseudonocardia spirodelae, assembly GCF_037727765.1. NCBI lineage: Bacteria > Bacillati > Actinomycetota > Actinomycetes > Pseudonocardiales > Pseudonocardiaceae > Pseudonocardia > Pseudonocardia spirodelae. The sequence goes on from NZ_JBBJUP010000009.1 coordinate 23,881, forward strand.
GGCGATCATCGCGCCCAGCGGGCCGTAGCCGGAGGTCATGCCCTTGGCGCAGGTGATGATGTCGGGCTCGATCCCGAACAGCGACGACGCGAACGGCGCGCCGTGCCGCCCGAAGCCGGTGATCACCTCGTCGGCGACGAGGAGGACGTCGTGGCGGTCGCAGATCTCGCGGACCCGCCGGAAGTACGACGGCGGCGCGGTCAGGCAGCCGCCGGAGTTCTGCACCGGCTCCAGCACGACGGCGGCGACGGTGTCGGCGCCCTCGAACGCGATGGCCTCCTCGACCCGGTCGGCGGCCCAGCGGCCCAGCGCCTCGGCGTCGCCGTCGAACTCGGGGTGGCGGTAGAGGTTGGTGTTCGGCACGCGGAACCCGCCCGGCGCGAGCGGCTCGAAGTCCTTCTTCATCGCCGGGAGCCCGGTGATCGCGAGCGCCCCGTGGGTGGTGCCGTGGTACGCCGTCGCCCGCGAGATCACCTTGTGCTTGCGGGGCCTGCCGCGCAGCGCGAAGTGCTGCTTGGCCGCCTTCCACGCGCTCTCGACGGCCTCGCCGCCGCCGGAGGTGAAGAAGACCCGGTCCAGGTCCCCGGGGGCCAGGTGCGCGAGGCGCTCGGCCAGCTCCGCCGCCGGCGGGGTGGTGTAGCCCCACACCGGGAAGAACGCGAGCTCCGAGGCCTGCTTCGCGGCGACCTCGGCCAGCTCGCGGCGGCCGTGCCCGGCCTGCACGACGAACAGCCCGGACAGGCCGTCGAGGATGCGGCGGCCGCGGTCGTCCCACAGGTGCACGCCCTCGCCGCGGGTGATCACCGGGACCGGGTGCGCGCCGTCGCGGCCGTGCATGCGCGCGAAGTGCATCCACAAGTGGCGGCCCGCGGCGCGGGCGTGCTCCGAGGTGACGGGGGCGTCCGGGGTCGCCCCGGCCTCGGACTCCGGGCGGTTCTCGAGTGCGGTCATGTCCCGATCGTCACGCCCGCGGGCCACCGGGTCAGGCATACGATCCGTACCGCCCGCCCCGGTCGTGTGAACGGAGTGTCGCCCGATGCACCCGACGATCGCCGACGTGCTGGCGCGCCCGGAGGTGCGCGCCGGTGCACCCGCCGTCCGCGCCGGGCGCCGCGCCCTGGACACCCCGGTGCGCTGGGCCCACGTCAGCGAGGTGGCCGACCCGGCCGGGACGCTCCCGCCGGGGTCGCTGGTGCTGTCGGTCGGGATGGCGGCCGCCGACCCGACCACCGACCCGCAGCGCTACGTCGCGGCGCTGCGCGGCGCGGGCGCGGTGGGGCTGGTCGTGGAGATCGGGCGGCTGCCCGCGCTGCCCGCGGGCCTGGTGCAGGCCGCCCGCGCGGCCGGGTTCGTGCTGGTGGAGCTGCGCCGCGCGGTGCGCTTCGCCGAGATCGTCGCCGGCGTGCTGGAGGACGTCGTGGCCGCGCGCCGCGCCGACGGGGCGGGGGCGGCCCACGCCGCGGCCCTGCTCACCGGGCTGGCGCTGCACCGGGCCGCGCCGCAGCAGGTCCTCGAGGAGGCCGCCGGGCTGCTCGGCGCACCGCTGGTCTGCGAGGACCTGGCCCACCGCGTGCTGCTCGACGCCGGCGGGCCCGACCTGCGCGACTGGCCCGCCCGCTCCCGGCTCGCGGGCCCGGCCGGCCCGGAGGGCTGGGTGACCGCGCCGGTGGGCCGCCCCGGTCGCCGCTGGGGACGCCTGGTGCTGCCCTCGCGTCCGCCCGCCGCGGACCGGGCCGCCGCGCTGCTGGACCGGGCGGCGGACGCGCTCTCCCTGCTCGACGCCGACCCGGTCGCGCTGCTGCACGACGCCCGGGACGCCGTCGTCGCCGGTCTGCTCGCCGCGCCGCCGGGGCCGGGCGGGGCGGCGGCGGTGCGGGCGCACGCCGTCGGCGTCCCGGCCGGACCGGACCTGGTCGTGCTGGCCGTGCGCGGCGGCCCCGCGGCCACCGGCCTGCGCGCGGCCGTCGACGACGCCCTGACCGGGTTCGCGGGGGCCGTCGTCGCGGCCGGCGCCGACGGGGTCCTCGCCCTGGTCCCGGGCCCGGTCCCGCCCGACCTGCCGGCCGCGGTGGCCGCCCGGCTGCCCGGTGGCACCGCGGTCGCGGCCGCGGGGCCGGAGCGCGACGCCGAGCCGCCCGCGCTGCTGCGCCGCGCCGTCGCCGACGTCGCCGCGCACGCACGCACCGGCGGCACCGGGGCGGTCCGCACCCCCGCGCTGCGCGGGCTGGTGCACGCGCTGCGCGACGACCCGCGCCTGCTGGGGTTCACCGGTCGCGTCCTCGGGCCGGTCCTCGCGCTGCCCGGGCCCGCCCGGGCCGAGGCGCTGGCCACCCTGGAGGCCCTGACCGCCACCGGCGGGGTCGTCGCCGAGGCCGCCCGGCGGCTCGGCGTGGGCCGTCCGGCCGCCTACGCCCGGCTGCGACGCCTCGGCGTGCTGCTGGGGGCCGACCCCACCGACCCGGAGGTGCGTACGGCGCTGCACCTGGCGCTGCTCGCCGCGCGGTCCTCGGGCCGCGACGAACGGTCCATGGGACACCGCACCCCATAGTCGCGGAGGGTGTGCGGGCCGTAACACCGGGATGATCGGAGGCGAGGCCGCGTCATGGACCTCCGTCGGGCCACCGGCTATCTCGCGCTCGCCCTGCTCGCCCTGTACTGGCTGTGGGTGCTCTCGTGGACGGCCCCGGCGCTGCGCCGTGGCTGCCGTGACCGGCGGCTGCGCACCCGGCTGCTGGTGCTGCGGACCGCCGCGGCCGGCTGGACGGCGCTGTTCGTGGGGACCGTGCACTTCTGGGCGACGTCGTGGTGGCACGTGGTCCTCGCCGTCCCGGTCGCGCTGGCCGGTGCCGTCGCGCTGCAGAAGGTGCACCACCGGCTCGTCGCGCCGCCGCGGCACCGGGTCGCGCTGGCCCAGCGGGTGCGGCGCGCCGGGCACCTGCACGTGATCCGGCCGCCGCGCCGGACCGCGCCGCACCGGCACGCCGCACACCCGGGGGCGCTCGCCGGTACCGGGGTGCTCCCGGGAGCCGTCACCGGAGCCGTCGCACCCGCCGCCGCACCGCTCGCGTTCCCGGTCGCGGGTCCGGCCCCGGGCCAGGTCGCGGGCCCGCTCACGCCCGGCCCGCTCACGCCCGGCCCGCTCGCGGTCCCGCCTCAGCGGACCGCGCCGACCGGCGCCCGGTCCTCCGGGTCGTCCTCCTCCGCCGGTTCGCCGGCCGGGCTGCCGACCAGCTCGCCGTAGACCCCCGCGAGCGCGTCGGCGATGCGGGCCGTGTCGAACCGCGACACGGCCCGGTCCCGGCCCGCGATGCCGAACCCGGCGCGCAGCGCCTCGTCGGCGAGCAGGCCGCGCAGCGCGGCCGCGAGCTCGGCCGGGCGGCCCGGGCGCACATGGATCCCGGTCACCCCGTCCACGACGGCGTCGCGCAGCCCGCCGATCCCGCTCGCCACGACCGCCCGCCCGCAGGCCATCGCCTGCAGCACCGGCCCCACCGGCACGTCGTGCTCCGGCGCGGCGACGACGACGTCGGCCGAGCGCAGCAGCCGGGGCAGCAGCGCGCCCTCGACCGGGCCGAGGAACCGCACCCGCGCGGCGACCCCGGCCTCGCGCGCCACCCCGAACAGCCGGTCGCGGTCCGGGTCGGTGCCCACGACCCCGCCCGCGACCAGCAGCTCGGCGTGCCGGATCCGGGCCAGCGCGCGGATGGCGGCCTCCGCGCCGGCGCCGCGGGCCAGCGACCCCAGCGTCAGCAGCCGCGGGTGCTCGCCGCGGCGCAGCGCCGGCCCGCCCGGCGCGAACCCGGTGGTGTCCACCGCGGGCGGCACGGTGCGCAGCGCGGCCCGGGGCACCCCGCGGGCCAGCAGCGCGCCGTGCTGGTCCTCGCTCGACGCGACGACCCGCGCCACCCCGGCGGGCGGCCCGGTCCGCGACCCGGTGACGGCCACCGGCCCCGGCCCGTCGGCCGGATAGGCCTGCACGACCGGCACACCGGTGGCGGCCGCCGCGGCCCCGGCCGCCGGTCCGATGGCGTGCACCACCTCGGGCGGGTCGTCCGACCAGGCCGCGGCCAGGCCCGCGGTCCGCAGGCCCGGCCACGGCTGCACGCGCAGCGCTCCGGCGGCGTGCGGGAGGACCAGGTCGGGGTCGTCGGGCCGGTCGGTGAGCACCCGGACCGTGTGCCCGGCGGCGACCAGCGAGGTCGCGGTGACCCCCGCACCGCAGCCGGTCGGGACCTCGGGGGTGCGGACGATGGCGATGCGCAACGGAACCTCCACGTCGTGCTCGCGGATGCGGGCACGCGCAGGTGGCTCTACGCGTCGTCGACAGCGACCGTACCCGCTCCGCCGCCGGACGGGTGGGACCCGGTCGCGTACCGGACGGGGGTGTGCGCAGCGGACACATCGGGTAACCGGATCCCGCCGGATGCCCCGGACGGAGGTGGAACGCGTGACCGAGCAGACCTGGATCCTGCGGGTGGCCCCCGAGCCGGCCTCGTGCCGCGTGGCGCGCACCGAGCTGGCGCGGTTCCTCACGCCGCTGGTCGACGACGCGACGACCGCCGACGCCCAGCTCGTGCTGCACGAGCTGGTCGCCAACGGCGTGGACCACGCCCGCACACCGATGCTGCTCACCGCGCGGGTGCGCGACGGCGCGGTCCGCCTCCGGGTCCGCGACGGCTGCGCCGTACCGGGCCGCGAGCAGCCCTTCGACCCGGCCGCGCTGCGCGGGCGCGGCCTGCAGATCGTGGGCAGGCTCTCGCGGCGCTGGGGCGTGCGGCGCCACCGCGGCGGCAAGACCACGTGGGCCGACCTGGGGGTCGCGCGCGACCGTCCGGCCGCGGACCTCGCGCGCGACCGTCCGGCCGCGGACCTGCAGCTCGTGCGCGGCGGCTGAGCCCGGGGACCTCCCGTCGGAGGTCAGGCCGACGCGGGCAGGGCCCCCCGGTCGCGCCCCGTGGGGGCGAGCCCGAGCCGGTCCACCAGCTCGGTCGTCGCCGTCGACCGGTTCAGGCAGTAGAAGTGGATCCCGGGGACGCCCTCGGCGAGCAGCCGCTCGCACAGCTCCCCGGTGACCTCCATGCCCGCGGCGCGGAAGGCCGCCGCGTCCCCGGAGTACGGGGCGAGCCGGCGCACGAGCGCCTCCGGCAGCGGCGAGCCCGACAGCTCGGGGCCCTTGTGGAAGGTCCGCTCCGAGGTCAGCGGCATGATCCCGGGGATGATCGGCTGGTCGAACCCGGCCGCGGCGACCCGGTCGCGCAGCCGCAGGTAGCCCTCGGGCTCCAGGAACAGCTGGGTCACGGCGAACTCGGCGCCGGCGCGGAACTTGCCGACCAGGCGCTCGGTGTCGGCGTCGAGGTCGGCCGAGCGCGGGTGGCCGTAGGGGAAGGCGGCCACGCCCACGCAGAACGGGCCGGAGCGCTTGATCAGCGCGACCAGCTCGTCGGCGTGGTGCAGGCCGTCGGGGTGGGCGACCCACTCGCCCAGCGGGTCGCCGGGCGGGTCGCCCCGCAGCGCCATGATGTTGCGGACCCCGGCCGCGGCGAGCGACCCGATGACGTGGCGCAGCTCCTCGGTCGAGTGCGACACCGCGGTCAGGTGGGCCATCGAGCACAGCGTCGTGTCGGTGGCGATCCGCTCGACCGTGCGCACCGTGCGGTCGCGGCTGGAGCCGCCCGCGCCGTAGGTCACCGACACGTACGCCGGGTCGAGCACCTCGAGACGGCGGATCGCGCGCCACAGTTCGGCCTCACCGCGGTCGTCCTTCGGCGGGAAGAACTCCACCGCGAAGAAGGGGCGGTCGACGCTGATCCGTTCGGTCACCGTGGATGCAGAGCTCGTCGTCACGCCAGCAGACCTTACGGGGCCCGCGTGTGCGGGGCACCGTCCATGACGCGTGCCATGACGCGTGCCACCCGCCATCGACGGGCCGCGGCCGCGGCCCACCGATAGCCTGGCGACCGTGGTCGAACCCGCCTCCCCCGTGTCCGGACCCACCGGCCTGTCCACCGCGGGCCCGGCCCCGCTGGACGACGCGCTGCCCCAGCACGTCGAACGCGTCCTGGCCGGCTGGCTGGACCGGCGGCGCACCGAGGTGCTCGGGATCGACCCGGTCGTCGCGCAGGCCGCCGACGCGCTGGCCGGGTTCGTCCTCGGCGGCGGGAAGCGGCTGCGGCCCACGTTCGCCTGGTGGGGCTGGCGCGGCGCGGGCGGCGACCCGGGCGACCCGCACGCCCAGGGCGTGCTCGCCGCGATCTCCTCGCTGGAGCTGATCCAGGCCTGCGCGCTGGTGCACGACGACCTGATGGACGCCTCCTCCACCCGCCGCGGGCGCCCGACGGTGCACGTCGAGTTCGCCCGGATGCACGCCGCGAACGGCTGGTCCGGCCCGCCGGCCCGGTTCGGCGCCGCCGTCGCGATCCTCGTCGGCGACCTCGCCCAGGTGTGGGCCGACGACATGTTCCACGCCGCCGCCCTGCCCGAGGGCGCCCACGAGCGCGCCGCCGAGCCGTGGCGGGCGATGCGCACCGAGGTGCTCTCCGGCCAGTACCTCGACGTGCTGGCCCAGGCCTCCGGCGACACCGCCGAGTCGACCGCGCTGACCATCGACCGGTTCAAGACCGCCGCCTACACCGTGGAGCGCCCGCTGCACCTGGGTGCCGCGATCGCCGGGGCCGAGCCGCGGGTCGTGGCCGCCTACCGGCGCTACGGCGCCGACATCGGGGTGGCCTTCCAGCTGCGCGACGACCTGCTCGGCGTGTTCGGCGACCCGCGGGTCACCGGCAAGCCCGCCGGGGACGACCTGCGCGAGGGCAAGCGGACGCTGCTCGTGGCCGCCGCGCTGCAACGCGCCGAACAGCGCGGCGACCGGGCCGCCGCCGAGGTCGTGACCGCCGCGCTCGGCGACCCCGACCTCGACGCCGCGGCCCTGGACCGGGCCCGCTCCGCGCTGTCCGAGCTGGGCGCCGTGCAGGCGGTGGAGCAGCGCATCGCGGCCCTGACCGGCTCCGCGCTCGACGCGCTCGACGCCGCGCCGGTGGCCGAACCGGGCCGGTCGCACCTGTTCGAGCTGGCCGAGCGCGCGACCCGGCGGGCCTGGTGAGGGGGACCATGGGCAGCAGGCGGATCGAGGGGCGCAGCGACCACGTCGTCGTCGTGGGGGCCGGCCTGGCCGGGCTGTCGACGGCGCTGCACCTGCTGGGTGCGGGCCGCCGCGTCACGGTGGTCGAGCGCGAGTCCTTCCCGGGCGGGCGGGCCGGGCGCGCCGACGTCACCGACGAGCACGGCACCCACGCCCTGGACACCGGGCCGACCGTGCTGACCATGCCGGAGCTGCTCGACGACGCGTTCGCCGCCGTCGGGGAGACCACCGCCGACCGGCTCGACCTGGTCCGGCTCGACCCGGCCTACCGCGCCGAGTTCGCCGACGGCTCCGCGATCGCCGTGCACACCGACGCCGCGGCGATGGAGCACGAGATCCGGCAGCAGTGCGGGCCGGACTCCGCGGCCGGGTACCGGCGGCTGCGCCGCTGGCTCACCGACCTCTACCGCGCCGAGATGGACAGCTTCATCGGCGCGAACATGGACTCGCCGCTGTCGCTGCTCGGCCCGGACCTGGCCCGGCTGGCCGCACTGGGCGGATTCGGCAGGCTCGGGCGGCGCATCGAGCGCTTCCTGCCCGACGAGCGGCTGCAGCGCGTGTTCTCCTTCCAGGCGCTCTACGCCGGGGTGTCCCCCCGCGACGCGCTCGGCGCGTACGGGGTCATCGCCTACATGGACACCATCGCCGGGGTGTGGTTCCCGCGTGGCGGCATGCGGATGATGGGCACCGCGCTGGCCGGCGCCGCCGCCGACGCGGGCGCGGAGATCCACTACGGCCGCACCGTCACCGGCCTCGTCCGCGCCGGCGACCGGGTGCGGGCGGTGCGCCACACCGGCCCGGACGGCACCGACGGCGCCGAGACCCCGTGCGACGCGGTCGTGCTGACCCCGGAGCTGCCGGCCGCCTACGAGCTGCTCGGGCGGGCCCCGCGGCGCCCGGTCGGGCTGCGCTGGTCGCCCAGCGCGGTCGTCGTGCACGCGGGGATGCCCGCGCCCGCGCCGGGCACCGCGCAGCACCACCACACGATCTCCTTCGGCGGGTCCTGGGCGGGCACCTTCCGCGAGATCATCGACGAGGGGCGGCTGATGAGCGACCCGTCGCTGCTGGTCACCCGGCCCGGGCTGACCGACCCGTCGCTGCAGCCCGGCGGGCGCGAGGTGATGAGCGTGCTCGCGCCGTGCCCGAACACCGCGGTGGCGCCGGGCATCGACTGGGAGCGGGTCGGCCCGGCCTACGCCGAGGAGCTGTTCGGCACGCTCGTCGAGCGCGGCCTCGTCGACGCCGGCGCCCGGCCGAGCTGGACCCGGATGTGGACGCCGCGGGACTGGGCGGGCGCCGGGATGGCCGCGGGCACGCCGTTCTCGGCGTCGCACACGCTGGCCCAGACCGGCCCGTTCCGGCCCCGCAACCTCGTCCGCGGGACCGCGAACGCGGTGCTCGCGGGCTGCGGGACGACCCCGGGGGTCGGCATCCCGCCGGTGCTGATCTCCGGGCGCCTGGCCGCCGAGCGGATCACCGGCCCGCGCCCGGCCGCGCACGCCGGGCACGGCGCGGGGTCGCGCTCGGGTCACTGAGGGCGGCCCGCGGGGCGCGTGGAATCATCGTGGCCGAGATGACCGCGCAGCCCTCGCCCCCGCTCCCCCGCCCGGCGGCACCGGACCCGGTGACGCCGGACACCGGCGCGGGCGCCCGCCCGCGGCCCGGACCGGCCGCCGTCGGACGCCCGGGGCTCGCCGAGCGGCTCGGCTCCCCGCCGCGCGGCGTGCTGCTGCTGGGCCTGGCCGGGACCGTCCTGATGTTCCTCGGCGCCCCCGGCGGCGGTGGCGTGCCGATGCGGGACCCGGTCATCGGCAACTCGGCGCTGTCGTTCTGGCGCTACGGCCACGGCGCGATGCTCGCGACGATCGTGATCTACACCGGCCTGGCGCTGATGGTGTGGGCCTGGGTGCGGCTGGGCCGCGCCGTGCTCGCCCGCCGCGCCGGCGGGCGCGCCGTGCTGACGACGGCGGCGGTGTGGATGCTGCCGATGCTGGTCACGGTGCCGCTGTTCACCCGCGACCCCTACAGCTACCTCGCCCAGGGCGCGCTGCCGAACAACGGCCTCGACCCGTACGTGGTCGGCCCGGACGCGATGGGCGGGGTCTTCACCGACAACGTCCACTTCTTCTGGCAGGACACCCCCGCCCCCTACGGCCCGCTGTTCATCCTGCTGGCCCAGGGCGTGGTCCTGCTCGCCGGGACGAACGTGCTGCTCGGCGTGCTGCTCATGCGGCTGAGCCTGGTCACCGGGCTCCTGCTGCTGGTCGCGGTGCTGCCCGCGCTGACCCGGCGCCTGGGCGGGCGGCCCGCGGTCGCGCTGTGGCTGGCCGTCGCGAACCCGGTGACGGTGGTGCACCTGGTCGGCGGGATCCACAACGACCTGCTGGTCATCGGCCTGCTCCCGCTGGCCGCGCTGCTGGCCCTGCGCGGGCGCTTCGCGTGGGCGGTCGCGGTGGCGTCGCTGGCGATGGCGGTGAAGGCCTCGGCCGGGCTCGTGCTGCCGTTCCTCGTGCTGGTGTGGGCGGCGAAGCTGTCCGGCGGGTTCGTCTCGCGGCTGGTGCGCGCCGGGGCGCCGTCGGTGGCCGTGTTCGGCGTCGTGTTCGGCGCCGCGACCTGGGTCAGCGGGCTCGGGTTCGGCTGGCTGCCCGCGCTCAGCGCGCCGTCGATGATCGTCAACTGGCTGTCGGTGTCCACCGCTGCCGGGCAGGCCGGCGCCGGGGTGGCGCGGATGTTCGCCGACGAGGTGGACGCGCAGGTCTTCGTCGACGTGTCCCGCGCGGTCGGCGCCGGTCTGCTCGCCGTGCTGACGGCGCTGCTGTGGTGGCGCGCCCGCGACGACGCGACGGCCGCGGTCCGCAACGCCGCGATCGCGCTCGCGCTGGCCGCCGTGCTCTCCCCCACGACCCTGCCGTGGTACCTGAGCTGGGGTTTCTGCCTGCTCGCCATGACCCCGTGGAGCGCCCGCGGGCTGCAGTGGGTGGTCGCCGGCTCGGTGTGGCTGATGATCGTGTACTTCCCCGACGGCGAGACCGCGCTCTACGTCCCGCACTACCTGCTGGCGTGCGCGCTCGCCGGGGCGCTGGCGGCCGTCTCGCTGCTGCGTCCGGACCCGCTGGGGCTGCGCGGCCCGCGCCGCGGCCCGGACGTCACCGCCGGGGCGGTGAGCACCGGTGCGCGCCCCCGCGGCTGAGCGGGCCGTGCGCGCCGAGCTCGACGCCGCCGGCCTGACCGACCCGCGGCTGCGCGCGGCCTACGCCGCCTGCCGGGACCTGCACGCCGAGCACGGCCGGACCTACTACCTGGCGACCCGGCTGCTGCCGCCCGCCCGCCGCGTCGACATCCACGCCCTCTACGGCTTCGCCCGCCACGCCGACGAGATCGTCGACGACCCGGACGGCGCCGGCGGCGGCGACCCGCACACCCTGCTCGACGCCCTGGACGCCCAGCTGGAGGCCGCGCTGGCCGGTGCCCCGCTGCCCGGCTCGCGGCCCGAGGTGCTCGCCGTCGCCGAGACCGCGCGCCGCCACGACCTCGACCCGGCGCTGTTCCGCGACTTCATGGTGTCGATGCGGATGGACCTCACCGTCACCGGCTACGCCACCGACGCCGAGCTGGCCGTCTACGTGCACGGGTCGGCCGCGGTGATCGGGCTGCAGACGCTGCCGGTGCTCGGCACCGTCGTGCCGCGGGCCGAGGCGGAGCCGCACGCGGCGCTGCTCGGGGTGGCCTTCCAGATCACGAACTTCCTGCGCGACGTGGGCGAGGACCTCGACCGCGGCCGCGTCTACCTGCCCGCCGACGAGCTGGCCGCGTTCGGCGTGGACCGCGAGCTGCTGGCGTGGAGCCGGCGCACGGGGCGCCCGGACGCCCGGATCCGGCGGGCGCTGGCCCACCTCGTCGCCCGCACGCGTGCCACCTACCGGCGCGCGGACCCCGGCATCGCGATGCTGGAGCCGGTGTCGCGGGCCTGCGTCGGCGCGGCCCGTGTCCTGTACTCGGAGATCCTCGACGAGATCGCCGACGCCGGCTACGACGTGCTGGGCCACCGCGTGTCGGTGCCGAACCGGCGCCGGGCCGCCGTGGCGCTGCCCCGGCTGGGGCGGGCGCTGACCGCCCGCGGCCTGCAGGTGGCGCGCGAGCGCGTCACCCGCCCGGCCGCGGGCTGAGCGGGCGCCCGCTCAGAACGCCATCGCCTGGGCGCGGCGCTTGATCTCCTTGTGCCGGCCCTGGCGGATCGCGGCGATCGGGGTGCCCGACAGCGACGTGTCCTCGGTGAACAGCCAGGTCAGGATCTCGCGGTCGTCGAAACCGCCGTCGCGCAGCACCACGATGGTGCCGGCCAGGCCGCGGACGACGCCGTCGGCGTCGAGGAACGGGGCGGGCACGACGACGTCGTGCCCGTTCTTGAACGAGAGCAGCTGCCCGTCGCGGACGAGCTGGTGCACCCGGGAGGCGGGGATCGACAGGCGCCCGGCGACCTCGGAGACGGTCAGGGTCTCCGCGGTCACCGCGGCGGGGAGGGACTCGGTCACAGCCGGACACTGTCCCACACCGCACCCGTGCCGCAGCACGGCGTACCCGAGGGCGCACCCGGCGTGTACGGCGACCACCCGCGCGGTCGCCGGGGGCCGCTGAAGTAGCCTCGCCTGCGATGAGCGCACCGTCCGGACCGGTCCAGCCCGGCACCCCGGGTGGGGCCGGACGGGTCGCGCCCGACGGCCCCGGCCCGGTGCTGCTCGACGGCCGCTACCTGGTCGGCCCGGTACTGGCCCGCGGCGGCATGTCCACGGTGCACCACGGCACCGACACCCGGCTCGAGCGCGCCGTCGCGATCAAGGTGATGGACCCGCGGATGGCCGGGGACCACGCGTTCCGCACCCGGTTCGACCGCGAGGCCCGGCTCGCCGCGCGGATCGACCACCCGTGCGTCGTCGCCGTCTACGACCGGGGCGCGGTGCCGGCCGGGCCGCTGGGCGAGGCGAGCCTGTTCGTCGTCATGGAGCTGGTCGACGGCGGCACCCTGCGCGACGTGCTGCGGGCCCGCGGCGCGCTCGGACTGCCCGCCGCGGTGCGGGTGCTCGAACCGGTGCTGGCCGGGCTCGCCCGCGCGCACCGGCTCGGCATGGTGCACCGCGACGTGAAGCCGGAGAACGTGCTGATCTCCTCCGGCGGCGAGGTGAAGGTCGCCGACTTCGGGCTGCTCACCGCGGCCGCGGAGGCCGGGGTCAGCCACGCCGGGATGATCCTGGGGACGATGGCCTACCTGTCCCCCGAGCAGGTCGTGTCCGGGCGCGCCGACGGCCGCAGCGACGTCTACGCCGCCGGCGTCGTGCTGTACGAGATGCTCACCGGGCAGGCGCCCTACACCGCGGACAACCCGCTGTCGGTGGCCTACCGGCACGTGAACGAGGACGTGCCGCCGCCGTCGGCGCTCGCGCCGGGGCTGCCGCCCGCGGTCGACGCGCTGGTCGCCCGGGCGACGGCCCGCGACCCCGAGCAGCGCCCGGTCGACGCCGAGCACTTCCGCCGCGAGCTGCTGGAGATGGCCGACCGCCTCGGCCTGCCCCGCACCGCCACCCCGCGCCCGCCCGGCCCGCCCCCGCCCGACGACGGCGTCACCCTGCCCGCCGCGGGCCCGCACCGGCACCGTCCGGTGGGCGCCGAGTCGCCGGGCCCCGGCGGCACCCGGGTCGCGACCCGCGGGCGCCCCTACGGCGCGCACGGCACCGCCGTCACCCCGGCCGGGGAGCCGGAGCCGATGACCCGCGCGGAGCTGGCCGGTCGCCGCCGCCGCGGCCGCCGCGTCTTCGCGCTGTGGATGGTGCTGCTCGTGCTGCTCGCGGCGCTCGCCGGCACGGGTGCGTGGTGGCTCGGCTCGGGCCGCTGGACGACCATGCCCGCGGTCACCGGCCTGGACCGGGAGCAGGCCACCGCGCTGGTGGCCGAGTCCGACCTGACCCCGACCGTCACCGAACGCGCCGACGACCAGGTCGCGCCGGACCGCGTCGCGCAGGTCGACCCCGCCCCGCAGACCCGGGTGCTGCGCGGCACCACGGTCACCCTGGTCGTGTCCACCGGCAGGCCCACGGTGCCGCAGGTGCCGCCGGGCAGCGCCGTCGCCACCGCCGAGGACGCGGTGCGCCGGGCCGGGCTGACCCCGGTGCGCTCGACCTCGGCCGAGGAGTTCAGCGCGGACGTGCCCGCGGGCGCCGTGGTGCGCACCGACCCGGCCGCCGGGACGCGGCTCGCCGGCGGGTCCCCGGTCACGCTGGTGCTGAGCAAGGGCGCCGAGCCCGCCGCGCCGCCGGTGCCGGACCCGTTCGCCGACGGGCCGGCCGCGGTCCCGTTCGTGATCGGGATGCGGGCCGACGAGGCCGAGTCGCTGCTGCGGCAGGAGGGCTTCGACGTCGACGTCGAGCGGAGCTTCCCGTTCGGGCGCCGCGACGGCCGGGTCATCTCCCAGGACCCGGGCTCGGGCACCGCGACCGACCCCGGCGAGACGGTGACGATCACGGTCCTCTGAGCGCCGGGGCCCGTGGGTCCCGGCGCCCCCGGCCGGATGGCGGTCCGACCGGGGACACCGGTGATCGGGTGGGTCAGAGCCCGAAGCGGGTGCGCTCGTCGTCGCCGACGGCGGGCAGCTGCGCCCCGGCGACGGTGACCGCGAGGGCCCCGGCGCGCACGGCGTAGCGGGCCGCGCCGAGCAGGTCGTCCCCGGCGGCGAGGCGCACGGCGACGGCGGCGAGGAACGCGTCCCCCGAGCCGGTGGTGTCCACCGGCCGCACCGCCATCGCTTCCACTGTGGACACCGTAGCGCCCCGGCCGTCGCGGACCTCGCAGCCCGCGGCCCCGCGTGTCACGACCGAGCGCGGCACCGGGTGCCCGCCCAGCAGCGCCGCCTCGTGCTCGTTGACCACCAGCACGTCGGTGGCGTCGAGCAGCTCGCCGGGCACCTCGGCGTAGGGCGAGAGGTTGAGCAGCACCGTCGTCCCGGCCGCGCGGGCGGCGCGGGCGGCGGCCAGCACGGTCGCCGTCGGGATCTCCAGCGACAGCGTGAGCACGGCGACGTCGTCGAAGGAGGGCAGGTCGGCGGCCGCCAGCGAGGCGTTCGCCCCCGGCGAGACGACGATCGTGTTGTCCCCGGCGGCGTCCACGGTGATGACCGCGGTGCCGGTGGCCGCTCCGGCACGCACCGCGACCCGCGAGACCCCGGCCCCGGCCGCGGCGACCGCGTCGCGCACGGTCCGGCCGTGGTCGTCGTCGCCGGTCGCGCCGACCATCTCCACCGCGACGCCGGCCGCCGCGCCGAGGCGGGCGGCGGCCACCGCCTGGTTGGCGCCCTTGCCGCCGGGGCCGACGACCAGGTCGGACCCGGCCACCGTCTCCCCCGCCCCGGGGAAGCGCTCGGTGCGCACCACCAGGTCGGCGTTGAGCGAGCCGACGACCAGGACCCGGCTCACCGGGCGTCCTGCAGGTCGCGGGCGGCGGCCGGACCGGTCTCGGCGGCCGCCGGGCGCGGGATGAGCAGCGACAGCGCGAGGGCGCCCGCGGTGCACACCGCCCCGACGAGCATCCCGGCGGTGTAGCCGGCGGTGCCGGCCTGGGCCTCCCCGCCCACGGCCACCTGGACCGCGGGCAGCACGACGAAGCTGATGCCGGCGCCCAGGTTGAACGCGCCCGCGTTCAACCCGGGCAGCATCCCGGGGTGCGCGGCCGGGGAGAGCAGCACGCCGAGGCCGTTGAGCATGATGTTGGCGATGCCGGCGTAGGTGGCCCCGAGCAGGACGGTCGCGACCACGAGCACGGTGAACGACTGCACGCCCGCGAGCGCGAGCACCAGCGTCGCGACGACGCTGCCGGCCAGCCCGATCCGCAGCACGAGCCGGTAGCCCAGCACCGGCGCGAGGCGCCCGGCGAACGGCCCGACGATCCAGCCGACCAGGGCGTAGGGGGCGAGCAGCGCGAGCGCGGTGGCGTCGGCCTCGAGACCGAACCCGGCGGACGGGTTCTGCGCCAGCGAGGCGACCAGGCCGTTGACCACGGCGAACACGCCGGTCATGGTCAGCAGCGTGGTGCCCAGCGTGGCCCAGGTGGCGCGGCGGCGCAGGTCGGCCGGGGCGATGAGGGGCTGCTCGGTGCGGCCCTGCAGCCGCCAGAACACGACCGCCGCGGCGCCGGCGATCAGGGCGTGGAGCCCGACCAGGCCCCAGCGGGCGTCGGCGAGCGCGGCGGCCTCGTCGAAGGCCAGCAGCAGCGCCCCGACCGCGACGACCAGCGGGACGACCCCGCGCCAGTCCATCCGGGTGCCGTCCGAGGGACGCGACTCGACGCCCCACACCGCCACCAGCACCAGCGACAGCACGGTCACCGCGGCGATCACCCAGAAGATCGAGCGGAACCCGTGGTGGGTCGCCAGCCAGCCGCCGAGCAGCGCGTCGAGGCCGGCGACGCCGCCGTTGACGGCGGTGACCAGGCCGAGCACGGCTCCGTAGCGGCGCGGGTCGGCGATCTCGCTGCGCAGCATGAGCAGGCAGATCGGGACGACCGGGCCGGTGATGCCCTGCAGGATCCGCCCGGCGAACAGCATCTGCACGTTCACCGCCAGCGCGGCGACGACGCTGCCGAGCAGCATGACGGCGAGCATCACCAGCAGCACGCGGCGCCGCCCGGCGATGTCGGACAGCCGCGGCAGGAACAGCGAGAACATCGCGGCGAGGGTGAAGAACATCGTCTGCGACAGGCCGACGGCGGCCTCGTCGGTGCCCAGCTCGCGGGCCATCGTGACCAGCGCGGGGCTGAGCATCGAGGCGTTGAGCTGGAACGCGACGCAGGCGGCCAGCACCGCGACGACGAGGGTGAGGACCGGACGGCGGTCGGGGACGGGGGTGCTCATGCGCTCTGCTCCGTTGCAGCGAGGGGGTCGCCGATGGCGCGCAGGGCGTCCACGACGAGCTCCCAGAACCGGGTGTGGTCGAGGTCGAGGGCGGCGTGCGTGCGGCAGCCCTCGGGGGCGGGCCCGCGACGGTCGGCGACGGTCATGCCGGTGGTGTACCGCCCGGCGGTCTCCACGACGATCGGCATCGCGTACGCCCGCACGATCGTGGGGTCGATGACGTGCGCGACGGCGCAGGGGTCGTGCACCGGCGGGGCGTCGAAGCCCTGCACGTCGCGGTAGGTCGCGGCGAAGAAGTCCAGCAGCTCGTCGACGAAGCGGGCCGGGCCGGTCCCGACGGCGCGGATCGCGCGGCGCACCTCGGGACCGGCCAGCGCCTGGTGGGTCAGGTCGAGACCGACCATGACCACCTCCCAGCCCGCCTCGAACACGATCGCGGCGGCCTCGGGGTCGATGGCGATGTTGAACTCGGCGACCGGCGTGCGGTTCCCGACCGCGACGCCGCCGCCCATCAGCACGACCCGCTTGACCCGCCCGACGATCTCGGGCGCCCGCCGCGCGGCCAGCGCGATGTTGGTGAGCCCGCCGGTCGGGACGAGGGTGACGGTGCCGGGCTCGTGGGCGAGCACGGTGTCGACGATGAGGTCGACGGCGTGCCGGTCGTCGGTGCCGAAGGCGGGGGCGGGCAGCTCCGGGCCGTCGAGCCCGGTCTCGCCGTGGATGTCGGCGGCCACGGCGATCTCCCGCAGCAGCGGGCGGTCGGCCCCGGCGGCGAACGGGACGCCGGTGATGCCGGCCAGGGTCGCGACCGACAGCGCGTTGCGGGTCACCTTGGCCAGCGTCTGGTTCCCGACGACGGTGGTGACCGCGAGCAGCTCGACGCGCGGGTCACCGTGCGCGAGCAGCATCGCGATCGCGTCGTCGTGGCCCGGATCGCAGTCCAGGACGATCTTCTCCGTCATTCGCGTGTCCCACTCCGTCGTCGGTCGCCGCCCGGGTGCCCGGGCGTGGTCACTGTGACCCGTCAAGCGCATGACGTCAAGCGCTTGATGACGGGCGTCTCCGGGTAGGCTCGGCGCATGGCAGGTCCGGGGGGCCGGCGGGTGACCGCGGCGATGGTGGCCCGGCGGGCGGGGACGAGCGTGTCCACCGTGTCGCTGGTGGTGAACGGCAAGTCCCGCGGGCGCGTGTCGGCGGTGATCACCGAGCGGGTGCGCGCGGCCGTCGACGAGCTCGGCTACGTCGTCGACCACGCGGCGAGCTCGCTGGCCCGCGGTACCACCGACCTCGTCGTGCTGCTCGCGCCCGACCTGCCCAACCCCTACTTCGGGCGGGTCACCACCGGCATCCGCGAGGCACTGGGCAGCCGCCACCAGCTCATGCTGTCGGTCATCGAGGGCGGCGAGCAGCCCGGCGCCGACGACGTGCGCCGCGTCGCCGCGTTCCGCCCGGCCGGGCTGCTGGTGCACGCGCCGTCGCCGACGTTCCTCGACGACCTCGAGCCCGGCGGCCCGCCGCTGGTGCTGATGGACGCCCCCGGCTTCGAGGGCCGTGCCGCGACGGTCACCTTCGACCTCGGTCCCGGCGTGCGCGCGCTGGTCGGGCACCTGGCCGCGGCCGGGCACACCACGCTGGCCTACCTCGACGGGACCACGCCGTCGGCGACGTTCACGGTGCGCCGCGACCTGCTGCGCACCGTCGCCGCCGAGCACGGCCTGACCGTCCTGGACGACGACGAGCGCGCCGGGCTGACCCTGGACTCGGCGGCCGACGCCTGCGCCGAGGCCCTGCCGCGCTGGCGGGCGGCCGGGGCCACCGCCGTCGTCGCGGCGGCGGACACGATGGCCTACGGCGTGCTCGCGGCCGCGCACCGGCTCGGCATCGAGGTGCCGGGCGACCTGGCCGTCGCCGGGTTCGACGACCTGCCGTACTCGCAGGTCACGGCGCCGCCGCTGACCAGCGTGGCGCTGCCCGCCGAGGAGCTCGGCCGCGCCGCCGCACAGCGGCTCACCGCGGTCCTCGCGGGCGACGGCGACGCCGCGTCCGCTCCCCTGCTGCCCTCGCGCCTGGTCGCCCGCGCGAGTACCGGCGCCTGAGGCGCCGGGCCCGCCCGCCGGCCCGGGCGGGCCCGGGCCGGACGCGGTCAGCCGCGCAGCATCTCCGCGACCAGGAATGCCAGCTCCAGGCTCTGCTGGGTGTTCAGCCGCGGGTCGCAGGCGGTCTCGTAGCGACCGGCGAGGTCGGTGTCGGAGATCCGCTGCGCACCGCCGAGGCACTCGGTGACGTCCTCACCGGTCACCTCGACGTGGATGCCGCCCGGGTGGGTGCCCAGCGAGCGGTGCACCTCGAAGAAGCCCTGCACCTCGTCGACGATGCGGTCGAAGTGGCGGGTCTTGTACCCGGTGGAGGACTCGTGGGTGTTGCCGTGCATCGGGTCGCACTGCCAGATGACCTTGTGCCCGGAGGCGGTGACCTTCTCCACGATGGCCGGGAGCACGTCGCGGACCTTGTCGTTGCCCATCCGCGAGATGAGCGACAGCCGGCCCGGGCGGTTGTGCGGGTCGAGCCGCTCGACGTACTCGACGGCCTGCTCCGGGGTCGTGCCCGGGCCGATCTTCATGCCGATCGGGTTGGCCAGCAGCTCGGCCAGCGCGACGTGCGCGCCGTCGAGCTGGCGGGTCCGCTCGCCGATCCAGAGGAAGTGCGTGGACAGGTCGTAGAGCCGCGGCGCGGCGCCGTCGGTGGTGTCACGCTCCAGGTCCAGGCGCAGCATGGCGCGCTCGTAGTCCAGCAGCAGCGCCTCGTGGCTGGCGTAGAACTCGACCTGGTGCAGGTTGTGGTCGCGCACCCCGCAGGCGTCCATGAACCGGACGGCGCGGTCGATCTCGGCGGCGACGGCCTCGTAGCGCACGCCCGCGGCGGAGGTGCGGACGAAGTCCTTGTTCCAGTCGTGGACCTTCGACAGGTCCGCGAGGCCGGTCGCGGTCAGCGCGCGGACGAGGTTCATCGCGGCCGAGGCGTTGGCGTAGGCGCGCACCATCCGCGACGGGTCCGGGATGCGGCCCTGCGGGTCCGGCGCGAGGCCGTTGACGATGTCGCCCCGGTAGGACGGCAGCCCGGAGGAGTCGACCGGGGAGCTGCGCGGCTTGGCGTACTGGCCGGCGATCCGGCCGACCTTCACCACCGGCATCGAGGCGCCGTAGGTGAGCACGACGGCCATCTGCAGCAGCGTGCGGATCGTCGCGCGGATGTGCGGCTCGGTGTTGTCGACGAAGGTCTCGGCGCAGTCCCCGCCCTGCAGCAGGAACGCCTCGCCGTTCGCGACGTCGGCGAGGCGGGACTGCAGGCGGTCGACCTCCGGCGGCAGGACCACCGGCGGGACGGACTCCAGGACCTTGCGGACGTCGCCGACCTGCGACGGGTCGGGCCACTCGGGCTGCTGGGCGGCGGGGCGGGACAGCGCGTCGTCCAGCGCGGAGCGCAGGTCCGCGGGCAGCGGCGGCAGCTCCGGGAGGACGTCGATCGGAGCATCGACGGACCAGTTCACGACGACCAGGGTAGAGCCCGCCCGATCGGCGGCTCGCCCCGCGTTCCGCGGAACGCGTTTCCGCCGCTCCGGGCGAGGCCGTCGGTCACCGGTACGCCGGGCCCCTGGCCAGGTGGGGGTGGGCGCGCCGGAACGACTCGGCGATCTCCGCCTCCGCGTGCCCGTACTCGCGGGCAGCCTCGACGAGCCGGTCACTGACCTCACGCAGCTCGTCCCGCTCCGCCTCGTGCAGGGCGATCACCGCATCCACCCGGGCCTGCAGGTCCGGCGTGTAGTCCCGCGAGATCGGATCGCGGCCGGGCGCCCCCAGCATTCTGACCTGCGCGGCGGCACGGAGAGCCCTGGACACCGTGACCCAGTTCGCCTCGTAGAGGTTCCGCAGGGCCAACACGTTGGCCTCGACCACCTGGAGCATCAGGCTGTCCGATGCAGTGCGACGGGGCTCGTGCGCGGACGTCGTCATGCCCCGGACCGTAAGGGCGGGCCGCCGCAACCACGGCCGGTCCCGTGCAGCCGGTCGCGATCGCGAATCTCAGCGCCGGAGGTTGCCCAGGACGTCCCGGGCGAAGCCGACCGCCCGGTCACAGGCGGCCTCCACCGCCGCCGGGTCCCCGCCGTCAGCGTCCGGGCTCCCGGTCACCTGGACCCGGACAGTCTGGTTGTCGCTCACATCCAGGGGTAGCTGGCAGAACGGGTCGCGCCCCGGAGAGTTGTCGACGTCGTCGGGGGCCCGGACCGCGCCGTAGCCGTCGATCACCACGAGCCGGGATTCGCCGGGCGTCCAGGCGACTGTCGCCGGGGCCTCGATGATTTGCACCGTGTAGCCGATCTGGGTCCTGGAACTCCCCCACAGACACCCCGGCGACGGCTTCCCCGCGACCTCGGCGGTGTTCTCGAACTCGTCGTCGATAGCCCGGACGCGCTTCTGCTCGTCGGTCAACGTCGCACACAGGTCCACACCGGACAGGTCGATCGACATCGGCCGCGCCGGGAACGGGTTCGGTGGCGCCACCGGCGGCGGCGTCACCGCCGACCCGCACCCCCCGAGCGCCAGGACCACCACCACCGCACCCAGCACACGGACCAGCACGGCGATCAGGCTAGTCGGCCGACCACTCCACCCGGGGCCGTTACGCCCGATGGGCTAGCGGGTCCCGGCCCCCGTCGCCAGCGCCTCGCTGATGACCTCCCAGCGGCGCAGGTTGTGCCGGGCGTCGGCGAGCGCGTCGTGCGCCTCGCGCGGGGGTGGCGGCAGCGTCGGCCGCCCGGCGTCCTCCCAGCGCTGGCGGAGCTCGCGGGTGAAGCGCGGCATCGCCCGCGGCAGGGCCGGCATCGCGCCCCACAGCTGGCACAGCGCGACGTGGTCGTAGGCGGCGATCCAGGCCCAGAGCTCGACGTCGCCGGGCGCGCCGGTGCAGAAGTCCAGGACCTCCTCGCGCATCCGGGCCCGCGACATCCAGGCGCGGTCGCTGGGCGAGGGCAGCTTGGGCAGCACGTTGGCCCGCACCCACTTGCCCGCCCGGTCCGGGTCGAACTCGGTGGAGACGGCGTAGAACTCGCGGCCGTCCTCGCCGACGATCCCGATCGACACCAGGTCGATGGTGGTGCCGTCCTCGATGAACTCGGTGTCGTAGAAGAAGCGCATGATGCCGTCGTGTCTACCCGAGCGGATCAGGACGCGCGGGAGTCGGGCACGTTCGCGTCCGGGCGGGCGAGGGCCGGGCGCGAGGGGGCGGGCGGCGGCGCACCGGCCGCGGCCTTCTCCTTGACCGACGCCGCGTAGAGGTCGACGTAGGTCTGGCCGGACAGCTCCATCAGCGCGTACATGATCTCGTCGGTCATGGAGCGCTCGATGAACCGGTCCCCGGCCATGCCCTCGTAGCGGGAGAAGTCCAGCGGCTCGCCGATGACGATCCGGACCTTGCGCGGGCGCCACATCTTGGAGCCGATCGGGTTGACCCGGTCGGTGCCGACCATGGCGACCGGGATGACCGGCACCCCGGCCTCCAGGGCCATCCGGGCGACACCGGTCTTGCCCTTGTAGAGCCGCCCGTCGGGCGAGCGGGTGCCCTCGGGGTAGATGCCGAGCAGCTTGCCCTCGTCCAGCAGGCGCACCGCGGTGTCCATCGCGGCCCGCGCCGCGGACCCGCCGGAGCGGTCGACCGGGACCTGCCCGACGCCGGTGAAGAACTGCTTCTTGAACCAGCCGCGGATCCCCGGCTCGGTGAAGTACTCCCGCTTGGCCAGGAAGGTCACCCGGCGCGGCAGCATCAGCGGCAGGAAGAACGAGTCGGCCACCGCGAGATGGTTGCTCGCGAGGATCGCGCCGGCGTGCGCGGGAACGTTCTCCGCGCCGCGGACCTCGGGCCGGCAGAACAGCCTCATCAACGGGCCGAGCAGCACGAACTTGGACCACCAGTACAGCACCCTGCGCTGCCTCCCTACCGACTTCGGCGACAGCCTACGGAGCGTGGACACCTCCTCACAACGGGGCCGTCGTCACGCCGCGGACCGCGTGACAGGATGGGACGGCACGAGCCGGGAAGGACGGGCATGACCCCTGCACGGGACCGTGGCACCCCCGACGACCGTGGCGACGACTTCGACGCGATCGTCGCCGCCTGGCGGGACGAGGGGTCGGTGCCCGACTGGCCGTCCGCACCCGCCGACGGCGCGCCCGCCGCGGACCGTGCGGCCGAGGGCGCCGTGCACCGGCCGGGACCGGCCGCGCCGCCCCCGGAGGCGGACGACCACTACCACCCGCCGGAGCCGCCGCCGCTGCCGCGGCCGGGGCCGCCGGTCGTCGTCGGGGGCGGGCTGATCGCGGTGGGGCTGCTGCTGTGCGTCGCGCCGGGGCTGCTCGGCGTCGGCGGGACGTGGCCGCTGCCGCTGGGGCTGGTGCTGATCGCGTCCGGGCTGGGGTGGCTGCTGCTGCGGCTGTGGAACACCGAGCCGGGCGAGGACGGTCCCGACCCGTTCGACGACGGCTCGCGCATCTGAGCCGGTCGCGGCCGCCGGTGTGCCGCGCTCAGCGCGCGGCCGGACTCTCCCGGGCCAGCGTCGCCGCGCCGACCACCGCGGCGGCCGCGCCCAGCTGCGCGGTGCGGATGCGGGCCAGCGGCCGGTTCCCGGCGCCGGTGGCGATGCGGGCGTAGTGCTCGCGGGCCGCGTCGAGGAACAGCGGCGCCGACGCCGACACCCCGCCCGCGATCACGACGAGGTCGGGGTCGAACACGTCCGCGGCCAGCGACAGGCCCTCCCCCAGCCAGCGCGCCATGTCCTCGACGGCGGCGCGCGCGACCGGGTCGCCCTCGCGCGCCGCGGCGGCGACCCGCTTGCCGGTGACCCGGCCCGGGTCCACCGCGGCCTCGCGGGCCAGCCCCGACGGTCCGGGCGCGTCGCCGCCGGAGAGGATCTCCAGCGCGGTGGCGGCCAGCGCGGTGCCGCTGCAGTAGCGCTCCCAGCAGCCGCGCTTGCCGCACGGGCAGGCGCGCCCGTCGGGGACGACGCGCAGGTGCCCCAGCTCGGGCGCGACGCCGTGCGCGCCGCGGAACAGCTCGCCGTCCAGCAGCAGGGCGCCGCCGATGCCGGTGCCCAGCGCGACGACCAGGGCCACCGAGGCGCCGGCGGCCGCGCCGTAGCGGCGCTCGGCCAGGGCGGCGGAGTTCGCGTCGTGCTCGACGACGACCGGCAGGCCGCCGAGGCGCTCGCCGATCCGGCGGGCGACCGGGGCGTCGCGCCACGACAGGTGCGGGGCGTAGCGGACGAGCCCGCGCGGGGCGTCGACGAACCCGGCCAGCGCGAGCCCCACGGCCGCCACGGTGTGCCGGGCGCGCAGCTCGTCGACGACGCCGGCGATCGCGGCCTCCAGCGCGTCGTCGGTGCGCGGGGTCGGCGCGGAGGCGGTGTCGAGGACCTCGCCGTGGGCGTCGACGACCCCGGCGCGCACGCTGGTGCCGCCGACGTCGACCCCGATGGTCCGGACGTCGCCCGGGCGGCGGCTCACGTCCGGCGCACCACGATCCGCTGGACGGTGCGCCCGTGCGGCGGGCGCTGACCGGCCGGGCCGTGCGGGGCGTGTCCCGCGCCGCCGTGCGCGGCCCCGCCGCCGCCCGGGGCGGGGCGCGGCGCGGCCTCCTCCAGCACGGCGACGAGCAGCGCGAGCAGCCCGGAGGCCTGCTCCGCGAGCCGGGTCGCGAGCTCCGAGCGCTCCCCGCGCACCACCGCGAGGAGCGCGCAGACCGGGCAGGCCGTGCAGGCGCCGGGGTCACCGGGACCGGGCTCGCGCGCGGCGGCCTGCAGCGACTCCGACACGGTCTCGGTCGCGGCGCGCAGCCGGTCGAGCAGCGCCACCGCCGTCGCGCGCAGGTCCTCGGGGACCCCGCCGTGGCCGCAGCCGTGGCCGGTGCCGCTCACGAGGTCATCCAGGTGCCCGGGTCGGGCACGAACGTGATCACCAGGCGGGCCCCGGCCCCGGAACCCTCCAGGCGCGCGCCGGTCGCCTCGCAGCGGCGCAGCACCGACGGCAGCGACACCACCCGCCGGGAGAACCCGATCCCGACGACCATGTCGTCGCCGACCCGGGCCAGGTCCAGCGGGGCGTCCTGGGCGCCGGGCAGCGCGACGTCGAGCTCGAACTCGGTGTCGCGCGACACCCCGTGCCCCGCGGTGCGGCGCAGCTCCATCAGCGGGCGCGGCGGGACGTCCTCGGCGGCGCCGGCGGGGTCGTCGTCGCCGTAGACCGAGCGGGCCAGCTCGCGCAGCGCACCGACCCCGGTCGGCTCGGCGGCGGTGTAGCGCACCACGGTGACCGGCACGTCGGCGCCGAGCTCGCCCAGCTCGCGCAGCACCGTCTGCTGCTCTGTGGCGCGCTCGCGCAGCCAGCGCGCGGCCGGCCCGCGCAGCGACGGCGGCGGCCCGGGCATGACGCGGTTGGCCATCAGCGCGTCGACCCGCAGCTCGTGCAGGGCGAGCGCGGTCAGCGTGCGGCGGGTCTCGGCGGCGACGACCCGCTCGGGGGTCAGGACGAGGCGGATCGAGGTCCGCTCCCGGTCGGCGAGCAGCGCGCGCAGCCCGCGCAGCTGCTCGGCGAGCGCGCCGAGGGCGTCGACGGTGCGCTCCCAGCCCGCGCCGTCGGCCTTCGCGCCCGCGAGCCCGGCGACCAGGCCCCGCACGGCCCGCCGGTGCGCGGGGAACAGCCGCTCCAGGTACCCCGACAGCGCCTCGGGCAGGGTCAGCAGGCGCAGCGTCTCCGCGGTCGGCCCGCAGTCCACGACGACGACGTCGTAGTCGCCGGAGTCGGCGAAGCGCTGCACCTCGACCAGCGCGAGCAGGTCCTCGACGCCGGGCAGCACGGTCAGCTCGTCGGCGACCAGCTCGTCGACACCGGCCCCGGCGAGCAGCGTGCGCAGGTGGCCCTGCAGGTCACCCCAGGCGCCCTCCAGCAGGTGGCGCGCCTCGATGTGCGCGCCCCACAGCCCGTCCGCGACGGCGGTCGGCTCGGCGCCCAGCTCGGCGTCCAGGGCGTCGCCCAGGGAGTGCGCGGGGTCGGTGGACACGACGAGGGCCCGCCGGCCGGACCCGGCGACGAGCGCCGCGGTGGCGGCGGCCAGGGTCGTCTTGCCGACCCCGCCCTTGCCGGTGAAGAGCACGACGCGCACGCGGCGGAGCCTAACGATCGTGGTGGCGAGGACCGGTCGCTACCCCTTCTCGACGCGCCGCTTGAGTCCCTTCAGGGCCGCGTCGATGATCACCTTCTCGGCCTTGCGGCGGAGCATCCCGATCATCGGGAAGTTGACCTCGACGCTGAGCTCGTAGGTCACGGTGGTGCCGCCGGCGTCGGGCGCGAGCCGGTAGGCGCCGTCCTGGGCCTTCTGGATCCCGCCCTTGACCAGGGTCCAGGACACCGAGCGGTCGTCGGCGGCCCAGTCGTAGTCCAGCGTGTAGGAGTCCTTGATCGCGCCCGCGTCCATGGCGAAGCGGACCTGGCGGGCCCGCCCGTCGGCGCCGGGGTCGAGGATCTCGACCGCGGTGATCTGGTCGGTCCACTCCGGGTACGACGCGAAGTCCGCGATCACCGCCATGACCCGCTCCGGCGGGGCGTCGATGTGGATCGAGGACGAGGTCGCGTCGGCCATGGCGGGCAGGCTAGCGCCACCTGGTCAGAGGTGGAGCACGTAGGGCGTGCCGTGCGCCCGGAAGTGCCCGGCGTTGACGCACTCGGTGCGCCCGATCCGGGTACGCCGGTGCAGCGGCTGGTGGACGTGCCCGAACAGCGCGTGCGACGGCTGCTCGGCCCGGATCCGCGCGGCCAGCGGCGCGGAGGCGATCTCGCCGCGGCGGGTGACCACGTCGTAGGTCAGGCCCGGGTCGGCCGGCGGGACGTGGGTGCACAGCACGTCGGCCGGGCCGAGCGCGTCGAGGCGGGCCGTCCAGTCGTCGTGGGCGAGGAAGTAGGGCTGCCAGGGCCCGCTGCGGCGCGGGTCGACCCCGGGCGGCAGCGGGACCCCGCCGAGGAAGCCGACCCGCCGCCCGCCGATCTCGACCACGCGGCCGTCGGCGGGGGTGACGCCCTCGGTGTCGGGCCAGGCGTCGGGGACGTCGACGTTGCCGGGGATCGCCCACACCGGCACGCCCAGGCTCCCGAGCACGCCGAACACCTCGGCGTACTGGGCGGCGACGGCCTCGGCGACCGCGGCGGCCGGGTCGTCGAAGCGGGCCCAGGAGCGTTCCAGCAGGCCCAGCATCTGCGCCCGCGGCGCCCCGACCCGGCGCATCCGGCCGAACTCCGCGGCGACCCCGGTGCCCAGCAGCCGGGAGATGATCCCGTTGGCCGGGTCGCGGTAGTCGATGAACTCCAGCAGGTCGCCCAGCACGACCACGCCGTCGGCGCCGTCCGCCGCGCGGGCCAGCGGGCCGGTGGCCCCGTGGACGTCGGTCACCACGTGCAGCCGCACGCTCAGACCTCCCCGGGCGCGACGCCGGCCCGGCGCCCGTCCTCGAGCCGGCGCTTGAGCGCGAACGCGTGCGCCTTGAACGCGCGGTGGCGCCGGTCGGTCTCGGCGCGGGCCCACCGGGCGCGGCGCGGCCGGCCCGCCGGCACCGGACCGGCCGGGTCCGCGCGCAGGAAGAAGTGCAGCACGGTGCCGTCGCCCTCGGGCTCGCACCAGACCTCCATGGTCCCCACCAGCGCGCCGGTCACCGTCCAGCGCAGCCCGGCCGGGCCGCGGTCGTGCGCGACCTCCGGACGCAGGTCCGGCCAGTACGACGGCCAGCGGGCCGGATCGGCGAACTCCGCGGCCACCCGCTCGCGCGGGACGGCCAGGAAGGTCTCGTCGATCACATCGATCGAGGGCACGCGGTCAGCGTGCCACCTCTCCGGCGGCGTACCCGGCAGGGGTACGGTCCCGCCTCGACCGGATCGGCAGCGGACGGTGGCGCGTCCGTTATGACCGATTCGATGTACGCAGACCCTACTTCCCGGTAGGTTCTCCACCGAAGTGTCACCGCAGCCGTCGCGGTGACCGCCGTTGAGCCCTGCCGAGGCCGCCAGGAGGTCGATCCCCGTGCGTGAGTACAGCGTTCCCGCCACGGTGTCCGTGGGAGACGAGGAGTCGCTCGCCGACGCCGTGTTCGACAACGCCGCCCGGCACCCGTCCGACGTGCTGTACCGCCGCAAGGACGCGGGCGGCACCTGGTCGGAGGTCACCGCGCGCGAGTTCGCCGAGCAGGTGACCCGGGTCGCCGCCGGTCTCGTCGCCGCCGGCGTGCAGGCCGGGGACCGGGTCGCGCTGCTCTCGCGGACCCGCTACGAGTGGACGCTGTTCGACTACGCGATCCTCGCCGCCGGCGGGGTCACCGTGCCGATCTACGAGACGTCCTCGCCCGACCAGATCTCCTGGATCGTGTCCGACTCCGGCGCCGTCGGGATCGTCGTCGAGACCGGCGAGCACGCCGCGTCGGTGGAGAAGGTCCGCTCCGAGCTGACCGGCCTGCGCCACGTGTGGCAGATCGAGCCCGCGGCCTCGGCGCCGGACGCGCCCTCGGCGGTGGAGCAGCTGCGCGGGCTCGGCTCGGACACCCCCGACGCCGTCGTGGCCGAGCGCCGCGGCGGCGTGCGCGCCGGCGACCTCGCCACGCTGATCTACACCTCCGGCACCACCGGCCGCCCCAAGGGCTGCGAGCTCACCCACCGCAACCTCCTCAGCGAGGTCCGCACGATCGCCGCCACCGTGCCCGACCTGCTGACCGCGGGCGGCTCGGTGCTCCTGTTCCTGCCGCTCGCGCACGTGTTCGGCAAGGTCATCCAGTGCGGCGCGCTGCACACCCGCACCGTCGTCGGCCACTCCCCCGACGTGAAGAACCTGCTGCCCGACCTCGCCGAGTTCCGCCCGACCTTCCTGCTCGCGGTCCCCCGCGTGTTCGAGAAGGTCTACAACGGCGCCCGTCTCAAGGCCCACAACGACGGCAAGGGCAAGATCTTCGACGCCGCCGCCGAGACCGCGATCGCGTACTCCGAGGCGCTCGACGCGGGCGGCGCCGGCCTGCTGCTCAAGGCCCGGCACGCGCTGTTCGACAAGCTCGTCTACGGCAAGCTGCGCGCCGCCGTCGGCGGGAACGTGCGGGCCGCCGTCTCCGGGTCGGCGCCGCTGGGCGCGCGGCTCGGGCACTTCTTCCGCGGCGTCGGCCTGCCGGTGCTGGAGGGCTACGGCCTGACCGAGACCGCCGCCGGGATCACGCTCAACACCCTCGACGCGCAGCGGATCGGCTCGGTCGGGCGCCCGGTGCCCGGCTGCGCGGTCCGCATCGCCGACGACGGCGAGATCCTGCTGCGCGGCGACATCGTGTTCCGCGGCTACTGGGGCAACGAGCAGGCCACCGGGGAGGCCCTGGAGGGCGACGGCTGGTTCCACTCCGGCGACATCGGCGAGCTCGACGACGCCGGGTTCCTGACGATCACCGGCCGCAAGAAGGAGATCATCGTCACCGCCGGCGGCAAGAACGTCGCCCCGGCGGTGCTGGAGGACCGGCTGCGGGCCCACCCGCTGGTCGGCCAGTGCATCGTGATCGGCGACCAGAAGCCGTTCATCTCCGCGCTGGTCACCATCGACCCGGAGGCCCTGCCGGGCTGGCGCGAGCGCAACGGCAAGCCCGCCGGGGACGCGGCCTCGGCGGCCGACCTCGTCGAGGACCCGGAGCTGCGCGGCGAGATCGCGGCCGCCGTGGAGGACGCGAACCAGGCGGTGTCGCGGGCCGAGCAGATCCGCAAGTTCCGGATCCTCCCGCAGGACTTCAGCGAGGCCGGTGGCGAGCTGACCCCGACGATGAAGGTCAAGCGCAAGGTCGTCGTCGAGTCCTACGCCGAGGAGATCGAGGCGATCTACTCCGGCACCTCGGCCGACCGGGGCTGACCCCCGCCGCCGGCGGCCCCCGTGCGGGGCGCCGGCGGCGCGGGTGCCGCCGTCACCCGGCGACGGCGAGGAAGGCGCGCAGGCGGGCCGCCGAGGCGGTGCCGCCCCAGTGCCGGCGCACGCGCTCGCGCCCGGCGCGGCCCATCGCCGCTGCGCGGGCGGGGTCGGCGAGCAGCCCCGCGACGGCGGCGGCGACACCGTCGACGTCGCGCCCGCGCACGACGTGGCCGGTGACCCCGTCCTCGACGGTCTCGGGGGCGCCGCCGGAGTCCCCCGCGACGACCGGCAGCCCGCAGGCGGCCGCCTCCAGCAGCGCGATGCCGAGCCCCTCGACGTCGAGGCCGCCCAGGTGGGTGCGGCAGGGCAGGGCGAACACGTCGCCCGCGGCGTGGTGGGCGGCCAGCTCCGCGGCCGGGACGCCGCCGGTGAGCACGACCGCGTCGGCGACGCCGGCCCGCTCGGCGAGACGGCGGATCCGGTCGCGGTCCGGGCCGCCGCCGACGAGCAGCAGCCGCGCGCCCGGCACCCGGGCGCGGATCCCCGGCAGCGCCGCGACCAGCACGTCCTGCCCCTTGCGCGGCACGAGGCGCGACACGCACGTGACGACGGGCGCGTCGCCGAGCCGGTGCCGGGCGCGGATCTCCGCACGGGCCGCGGGATCCGGGGCGAACCTGCCGGTGTCCACCGGCGGGGGCAGCAGCTCGCACGCCGTGTCCGGCCCGAGGGCCCCGGCGAGCCGGTCGCGCGTGAAGCGCGAGACGGCCGTGACGACGTCGGCGCGTGCGCCGATGCGGCGCAGCGCGGGCCGCGACCCGGGCAGCATCGACCAGCCGACCTCGTGGCCGTGCGTGGTGGCGACGACGCGGCCGACCCCGGCCCGGCGGCGCAGGTGCGCCCCCAGCAGCCCCAGCGGCGCGGCGGCGCCGAACCAGACGGCCTCGGCGTCGTGCTCGCGGGCCAGCTCGACGGCCCGCCGCGCGACGGAGGGCACCGGCAGCATCAGCGACGACGGGTGCCGGTGCACCGGGAACGCCAGCGCGGCGTCGTGCCGGGCCGCCCCGCGCCAGGCCGGCGCGTAGACGGCCAGTTCCCCGGGCGGCAGGGCACGGGCCAGGCCGGACAGGTAGGACTGGATCCCGCCGGGACGGGGCGGGAAGTCGTTGGTCACCAGCAGCGTGCGCCCCACGGGGGGCGACGGTAGCCCGGGGGCCGGGACGGCGGCACCGCACGCGCCGTGGGCGCGTCGGGGACGCGGGCCGCCGTCCGGCCACTCCGGGGAGCGGACGAGTTCCGCTCTCCTCACCGGTGCGTGACCGGTTCCGGGGCCCGCAGGCCCTGTCACTGGTCCGTACGGGTGGCGGGGGACCACCCGGCGGTACGACCGGTGAGGAGGTCGTGCTGTTCAGGTGAACGAGCCCGGGGCCTCGCGGTGACGGGTCCGGCCGAACTTTCCCCGACGGCGCCCGATCGCGACCGATTCTGTCGGACCCCTGCCCTAGCGTCCGCCCCGCACGGACACCGGATCCCTCGGAGGAGGAGAGATGATCGTCGACTGCGACCGCTGCGAGGTCCGCGGGGCCGCCTGCGGTGACTGCGTCATCGGCGTGCTCATGGAGGTCCCCGAGATCGACCGGCCGATCCCGTACCTGCCGGTGGACCTGCCGGCGGCGGGCGCACCCGCCGGGCCCGCGGCGCGGGAGTTCGCCGAGCCCGAGCGCCGCGCGCTGCAGGTGCTCGCCGAGCAGGGCCTGATCCCGCACCTGCGCCTCGTCGAGCCCGCCCCGCGCCGGGGACCGGCCACGCCCGGGCCGACGGCGCTGCCGATGCCCGGGATCCGCCGGCGCGACGCGGGCTGAGGCGGGTCCGGTGCGCTCAGCCGCCGAGCCGGCGCAGCAGCACCGCGGAGGCCACGGTGTGCGCGCCCCGGCGGCGCACCCACCGCACGATCTCCTGGTCGGAGGTCGCGACCAGCAGCGGCCGCCCCGCCGGTTCGGCGGCGACGAGGTCGCGGACCACGTCGTCGGCGATCACACCGGCGTCGCTGAACAGCACCCGCACGCCGCGGCTGCCCCGCACCGGCGCGGCGACGACGGCGGCCCCGTCGAACACCACGGTGATCTCGGCCCCGGTCCGGGCCCCGAGCGCGCCGAGCTGGGCGACCAGCCGCGAGCGCTGGTCGGCCAGTGGCAGGTCCGGGTAGCCGGTCTTGCTGACGTTGTAGCCGTCGACGATCAGGTGCACCGACGCGACGCCGAGCAGCGCGTCCAGCGCCGCGAGGCCGTCGGCCGGGGCGGCGCCCTGCCCCCCGCCGCCCGCGCGGTCCCCGGCGGTGCCCGCGACGAGGTCGGCGGGCCGTGGTCCCCCGGCCCCGACGTCGAGCTCGCGGCGCAGCCCGGAGATCGCACCGCTGACGGTGTCGAGCAGCAGCTCCAGGCGCACCTCGTCGCCCCGGCGGGCCTCGCGGGCGGCCTGGCGGGCGGCGGCGACCTGCCCGGCGGCCGCGTCGGCGCGACGGCGTTCGCGGTCGGCCCGCTCGCGCTCGGCGGCGCACTCGGTGCGGGCCCGCGCGATCTCGGCGTCGACGCCGGCGCGCAGCCGTGCGACCTCGGCCTCCAGCTCCGTGCGGGCGTCCAGCGCGGTGCGCAGGCGGGCGCCCTGCTCGCTGACCCGGCGACGCATCTGCTGGTACTCGGCCTCCCGCTCGCCGACCAGCGCGCGCGCCCGGTCGCGCTCCTCGACCAGCTCCACGCGGGCGCGGTCGAGCTCGGCGGTCAGCTTGTCGACCTTGGCCAGCGCCTCGTCGCGCTCGGCGCGCAGCGTGACCAGGTCACCGGTCTGACCGACCTCGGCGACCCGGCGCCGCGCGAGCGGGTCGGCGGTGAGGAGCGCGACGGCCGCCGCGTCGAGCTTGTCGACGGGCGCCGGCAGCGGGTCCGTCTCGCCCGCCCGCGCGATCCCGGCGTCGGGGACCGGCGCTGCAGCGACCGGTGCCGCCTCCCCGGTGCCGGTGCCCCCGGTCGCCGGGCCCGCGGCGGCGGCCGCACCGGCCCCGGTCGCGGACCCCCCGGCCGGCAGCTCCAGCTCCCCCGGCCGGTTCTCCGCCCACCACGCGACGACGGCGGTCCGGAACGCCGGGTCCTGCTCCAGCCGTCCCACCAGTGCCGGCGCGCCCAGGCGGGCCCGCTTGGCCGGGGTGAACGACGCGAGCCGGCGCAGCGGCGCCGGGACGTCCGAGGCGGGCAGCCCGGCGAGCGCGGTGCCGGCGATCTCGGCCAGCCGGGCCCGCAGCGGCGGCGGCAGCGCGGGCCAGCCCTCCGCGGCCGCGTCACCACCGGCCGGGTCCGCTCCGCGGGCGCGCGACGTCGCGGCGGGACCCTCGGGTCCCGGTCGCTCCGTGTCGTCGTGCGCCATCGGACCAGGTTATCGCCGTGGCCGCCGCGACGCCCTCGGCCCGGCCCCGGCGCGGCCGGAGCGTGCCCGATCGGTGCCCCGCCGCGGACGGGCCCCGGGGCGGGGGTTCGAACATACTGTCGGACCCCGCGGCTACGGTGCGCAGGTGACCTCCTGCTCCCCGCAGCTCACGTTCGACGAGCTGGGCACGCCGCTGCGCGACGTGACCTTCTGCGTGGTGGACCTGGAGACCACCGGCGGCAGCCACCGGACCGACGCCATCACCGAGGTGGGCGCCGTCGCGGTGCGCGGCGGCGCGCGGATCGCCGAGCTGGGGACCCTGGTGGACCCCGGCGTGCGGGTCCCGGCCGACATCACCCGGCTGACCGGCATCACGAACGCGATGCTGGGCGGCGCGCCGCCGCTGGGCGCGGTCCTGCCCTCGGTGCTGGACATGCTGCGCGGCGCGGTGCTCGTGGCGCACAACGCGCCGTTCGACACCGGGTTCCTCCGGGCCGCCTGCGACCGTCACGGGCGGCCCTGGCCGGGGCCCCCGGTGCTGTGCACCGCCCGGCTCGCCCGGGCCGTGCTGCCGCACGCCGAGTGCCCCAGCGTGAAGCTGGGGGCGCTCGCGCGGCACTTCGGCTGCCCGACCACCCCCGACCACCGTGCGCTCACCGACGCCCGGGCCACCGTCGAGGTGCTCCACCACCTGCTGGAGCGGATCGGCAACCTCGGCGTGCAGAGCCTGGAGGAGCTGCTGCAGCTCGTGCGCGACCGGGCCCCGCACCGCCCGACCACCGCGCAGCGCCGCCGTCGCCACCTCGCGAACGGCGTCCCCGCCGAGCCGGGCGTCTACCTGTTCCGCGGCGGTGACGGCGAGGTGCTCTACGTCGGCACCAGCGGTGACCTGCACCGGCGGGTGCGGTCGTACTTCACCGCCGGGGAGAAGCGCCGCCGGGTGCGGGACATGGTCGCCCGTGCGGAGAAGGTCGACACCGTCGTCTGCGCGCACGCGCTGGAGGCCTCGGTGCGGGAGCTGCGGCTCATCGCCGCGCACCGGCCGCCCTACAACCGCCACTCCCGCAACCCCGGGCGCGCGTTCTGGGTGGTGCCGACGGCCGAGGCGTTCCCCCGGCTCTCGGTGGTGACCACCCCGCGGGCCGGCGCGCTCGGGCCGTTCGGGTCCCAGCGCGCCGCCACCGACGTGCTGGACGCGGCCCTGGACGCGATGCCGCTGCGGCGGTGCACGATCCGGATCCCGGCGCGCGCCCCGTCGGCCACCCCGTGCGCACTGCACGAGCTGGGCCGCTGCGCGGCCCCGTGCGCGGGCCTGCAGCCCGCCGAGGACTACGCACCGGCCGTGCAGGCGTGGGACCAGCTCGTCGCCGGGCGCGACGACGCCCCGCTGCGCGTGCTCGCGGGCGAGGTCGACGACCGCTCCGCGGGCGGGCGCTACGAGGCCGCGGCCCGCGCGCGGGACCGGCTCGCCGTCCTCGCCGGCGGGGTGGACCGGGCCGCGACGCTGGCCGCGCTGGCGGGGATCGACGAGCTGGTGGGCGCCCGTCCGGACGGGGCGGGCGGCTGGGAGCTCGCCGTGCTGCGCCACGGGCGGCTCGCCGCCGCGGGCACCGCGCCGCGCGGCGTGCGCCCGATGCCGGTGGTGGAGGCGCTGCGGGCGGGCGCGCAGACGGTCCTGCCGGAGGACGGGCCCCTGCGGGGCGCCCCGGCCGAGGAGGTCCGGCTGCTGCACCGCTGGCTCACCACCGGTGGCACCCGGCTCGTGCACAGCCAGCCGTCCTGGTCCGAGCCCGCCCGCGCCGGCGGCGCCTGGCGGGAGTGGGCGCAGCGGGCGCGCGAGGCGTCGCACCGCACCGGAGAGCACTCCCCCGACGAGTCCGCCGGCGTCTGAGCCCCCCACACGACGGCGGGCCCCGCCGGGACCGTGTCCCGGCGGGGCCCGCCGTGTCGTGCGTCCGGGCCGTGGCCCGGGTCGTGCTCAGTCCCGCGGCTGCTGCGGGCGACCGCCGTCGTCCGGACGGCCCGCGAGCTCGCCGTCGCGCGACTCCAGCTCCGCACGCGCGCTGCGGCGCGCGCCCGACTCCTCGAGCTCGCGCTCGTGGACGTCGTGGCGGGCCTTCGCCAGCGCCCGCGACTCGTCGGCCGGGTCCGGCGACAGCAGCGACCCGGAGACCGGCTCGCCGGCCAGGCCCAGCTGGTTCATCCGCTTGGGCACCGAGGCGCCCTGGTACTCCAGCGGGATCGCGTGGCCGTGCGTGTCGACCCCGGCCAGCGGCTGGTGCACCTCGATGAACTCACCGTGCGGGAGCCGCTTGATGATGCCGGTCTCGATGCCGTGCTCGAGCACCGCGCGGTCCGAGCGCTGCAGACCGATGCACCACCGGTAGGTGACCCAGTACACGATCGGCGGCACGGTCAGCAGGCCGATGCGGCCCGCCCACGTGGTCGCGTTCAGCGAGATGTGGAAGAAGTACGAGATCCAGTCGTTGAACCCGCACATCACCAGCCACAGGTAGAACGAGATCGCCATCGCGCCGAGCGCGGTCCGGACCGGCACGTCGCGCGGGCGCTGCAGCAGGTTGTGGATCGCGTCGTCGCCGGTGAAGCGCCGCTCCAGCGCCGGGTAGGCCGCCGCCAGGGCGAACAGCACCGGCAGGAAGCCCGCGGTGGGGATGAACGCGGCCGGGATCGTGTAGGTGTCGAAGAGGTAGAACTCCCACGGCGGGAAGATCCGGCCCATGCC
Source organism: Pseudonocardia spirodelae (assembly GCF_037727765.1). NCBI lineage: Bacteria > Bacillati > Actinomycetota > Actinomycetes > Pseudonocardiales > Pseudonocardiaceae > Pseudonocardia > Pseudonocardia spirodelae. The sequence goes on from NZ_JBBJUP010000009.1 coordinate 59,023, forward strand.
CTCGGACCACAGCATGTAGAAGTCCGGCTGCGACCCGGCGGAGATGTGCGAGGCGTCGTAGGGGCCGAGGTGCCAGATGGGGTTCATCTGGAACAGCCCCGAGATCAGCGCCAGGACACCGGCGACGACGAAGAAGAACGCGCCGCCCTTCGCCGCGAACTGCGGCATGATCCGCACGCCGACCACGTTGTTCTCGGTCCGGCCGGGACCGGGGAACTGCGTGTGCTTCTGGTACCACACGAGCCCGAGGTGCACGGCGATCAGCGCGAGGATGATCCCGGGCAGGATCAGCACGTGGATGATGTAGAGCCGCGGGATGATCTCGGTGCCCGGGAACTCGCCGCCGAACAGCGCCCAGTGCACCCAGGTGCCCATGATCGGCACGGTCAGCGTGATGCCCGAGGCGATCCGCAGGCCGACGCCGGAGAGCAGGTCGTCCGGCAGGGAGTAGCCGGTGAAGCCGGCGAAGGTGCCCAGCAGGATCAGCACGACGCCGATGGTCCAGTTGGCCTCGCGCGGCTTGCGGAACGCACCGGTGAAGAACACCCGGAACATGTGGATGATCATCGCGGCGACGAACAGCAGCGCCGCCCAGTGGTGCAGCTGGCGCATGAACAGCCCGCCGCGGACCTCGAGGGAGATCTCGAGCGCGGACTCGTACGCGCGCGACATGTGCACGCCGCGCAGCGGGTCGTACGGGCCGTTGTAGACGACCTCCTGCATGGAGGGGTCGAAGAACAGCGCCAGGTACGTGCCCGACAGCAGCACGATGATGAAGCTGTACAGGGCGATCTCGCCCAGCATGAACGACCAGTGCGTCGGGAAGACCTTGTTGAACTGCTTACGCAGCCCGCTCGCGGCGTGGTACCGCTGGTCCGCCTGGTCCAGGGCCTCGGCTCCCTTGGCGGCCAGGCCGCCGGAGGAGGACGTGGGTGTGGTGATCGAACTCATGTCGTCTTCGGCCTCTCCCAGAACGCGGGTCCGACGGGCTCCACGAAGTCGCTGCGGGCGACGAAGTAGCCCTCCTCGTTGACCGTGATCGGCAGCTGCGGCAGCGGCCGGGCGGCGGGCCCGAAGACGGGCTCGGCGTCCTGCGTCGCCAGGAACTGCGACTGGTGGCACGGGCAGAGAATGCGGTTGTCCTGCGCCTGGTACAGCGAGGTCGGGCACCCGAGGTGGGTGCAGACCTTCGACCAGGCGTAGAAGTCACCGTAGTTGAAGTTCTCCTGGCCGGGGCGCTTCGTGACCTGCGTCCCGGGACGGAGACGGATCAGCATGACCGGCGCGTCGGAGGCGCGCTGCGCGTGCAGCAGCTTCTCCTCGTTGCCCCGCTCGCTCTCGCGGTAGGGGAAGACGGTCATCATGGCCCCCGGCTCCATGTCCTCGGGTCGCACTCGTGCGATCTCGGACACGATACCGGTGTCGGTGCGCAGGTACACCGTCTCGCCGTTCTCGGGCCGCCAGCCGGTGTGCCAGAGCGGCGCGTCGTCGCCCTCGGCCCACGGGTTGCGGATGATGCCGCCGAGCGCGACGACACCGGTGCCGATGCCGGCCACGGCCGCGGCCAGCCCCGCGCTGCGGATGATCAGCTTGCGGCGCCCGATCGTGGTGCTCTGCCCGGCGCTCGCGACCTGCGCCAGGAAGGTGGCGCGGTCGACGTCGTCGGACGGCCCGTCGTGGCGCTGCTGGACCGAGACCTCCTCCGGGAACAGCTTCTTGACCATCTGGATGACCGCGATGCCGATGGAGAGCACCGAGAACCCGAAGGTGAAGCCGATGACCGGGGTGTAGAGGTTGTACAGCTCCTGGCCGGGCTCGCCGACGTTGACGTACTCCCAGGGCCACCAGATGAAGGCGACCACGAAGGCGAGCATCGAGATTGCCGAGATGACGAACCACAGCGCGACCGAGCGCTCGGCCCGCTTCTCCGCCCGGGTCCCCGCGACCGGGAACGCCGGGGTGTTGTGCACGACCTCGACCTCGTCGAGCTCACCGGCCAGGCGGGCCAGCTGCTCCGGCGACATCGCGTCGAGCTCCTCTCGGGTCGGACGGCGGTCCGACCCGGTGCTGACATCGCTGCTCAACTCTTCGCCCCCAACCAGATGGCGAACCCGACCAGGCCGGACATGACGACGGCGAAGATGAAGATGCCCTCGGCCGTCGGCCCGAGACCCAGCAGCGAGTACCCGCCCGGGTCGTTCTCGTGGTTCACCGACTTGATGTACGCGATGATGTCCTGCTTCTCCTGCGGCGTGAGCTGCTGGTCGGAGAAGCGCGGCATGTTCTGCGGACCGGTCTGCATCGCGGTGTAGATCTGCTCCTCGCTCGCCGGTTCGAGCGCGGGCGCGTACTTGCCGGAGGACAGCGCGCCGCCGACCCCGGTGAAGTTGTGGCAGGACGCGCAGTTCAGGCGGTAGAGCACGCCGCCGCGGCCCGGGTCGTCGCCGCGCAGGGCCTCGCCGGTGGCAGCCGGGGTGACCGGGCCGCCGCCTTTGGCCTGGACGAACGCACCCAGCGCCTCGAGGTTGGCCTGCCCCTCCTGGGTCTCCGGGTCGAAGATCGGCAGCGGGTGCTTGCGCGCGGCCTGTGCCTCCTGGCGGGCCATCGGCATGCGGCCCGAGGACACCTGGAAGTACACCGCGGCGTCGCCGACGCCGATCAGGCTCGGCCCGCGGTCCTGCACGCCCTGCAGGTTCGCACCGTGACAGGTGATGCAGGTGTTGTTGTAGAGCTGCTCGCCCTTGGCGACCAGCGCGGCGTCCGGCTGGGCCTGGGCGACCTGCGGCTGGGGCGCGAAGGCGGCGTAGAGGAAACCGACGGACAGCAGGCCCAGCCCGATGGCGAGGGCACCGGCGATGCGGCGCTTCATCCTGCCGTGCGGACGGGTGCGGCCCCCGGCCTTCTCGTCCGGCCGGGCGGCCGGTGGTGGGTTCTGGTTCTCGGTCATCGCTGGGGGTCTTCCAACCTCGACGTCGTGGCGGGTGCTGTCAGGGAACGGGCGGCGCGATCGGTCAGCGGATGAAGTAGATCGTGGCGAACAGCCCGATCCACACCACGTCGACGAAGTGCCAGTAGTACGACACCACGATCGCCGCAGTGGCCTGAGCGGGTGTGAACTTGCTCAGCTTCGTGCGGATGATGAGGTAGACGAACGCGACGAGGCCGCCGACCACGTGCAGACCGTGGAAGCCCGTGGCCAGGTAGAAGACCGAGCCGTAGGCGCTGGAGGAGATCGTCGTCTCGTGCGCGGTGACCAGCGTGTAGTACTCGAACGCCTGGCCCAGCACGAAGATCGTCCCCATCACCAGCGTCACCACGTACCAGCGGCGCAGGCCGAACACGTCGCCGCGCTCGGCGGCGAACACGCCGAACTGGCAGGTGAACGAGGACGCGACCAGCACGATCGTGACCGTGAGCGCGTAGGGGACGTCGAGCTCGGTGGGCGGCGGCGGCCAGGGGCCGTCGTTCTGCGCCCGCGCGGTGAAGTACATCGCGAACAGCCCGGCGAAGAACATCAGCTCGCTGGAGAGCCAGACGATGGTGCCGATGCTGACCAGGTTGGGTCGGTTCAGCGAATGGATCCGCGCGCTGATGTTGGGTGCCGCTGTCGTCACGCCGGGCATTATGACCCGAGCCGAACTTCTACGGCTTGTCGGGATACCCCTCGCGCCATCACGATCGGCGAACGGTGGCCGTGATCGGGAACTCCCCGGCTGGTCGGAGCGACCGCGCGGGGGCCCCGCGTGGCCTCCGGCACGACGACGTTCGGGGGTGTCGGGGGGTTCCCCTAGTATCGGCGGGCGTGAGCGGACGAGCGGCAGAGATCGGCAGCGCGGCCGGATCGGTGACGGGGACGAACACGGTGCTGGTCTACAGCCACCGCCCCGAGGTCCGCGCCGGCATCATCGAGGCGGTCGGGCGGCGCCCCGCCCCGGACGTGGGTCGCGTGCGGTGGGTGGAGGCCTCCGGCATCGCCGAGGTCCTCGCCGCGTGCGACGCGGGCGAGGCGGACCTGCTGGTCCTCGACGGCGAGGCCCAGCCGACCGGCGGGATGGGCGTGGCCAAGCAGCTGCGCCACGAGATCGTCGACTGCCCCCCGATCGTGCTCACCGTGCGCCGCCGCGACGACCGCTGGCTGGCCACCTGGTCCGAGGCCGACGCCGTGCTCGTGCACCCGCTCGACCCGATCGAGGCCGCCGAGGTCGTCGCGCAGGTCCTGCGCGACCACCGGGCCGGCACCCTGACCCAGCCGTAGCGAGTAGAGGACACCGCCTGCCGTGAGCGCTCCCACCTGGCCCTCCGTGATCGGCCGCCTGATGCGCGGAGACGACGTCTCGGCCGAGGAATCGACCTGGGCGATGGGTCAGGTGTTCGCCGGGGAGGCCACCCCCGCGCAGCTCGCCGGCTTCCTCGTGGCGCTGCGGGCCAAGGGCGAGACGCCCGCGGAGATCTCCGGCATGGCCGACGCGATGCTCGCCCACGCGCTGCGGGTGCGGGTGCCCGGCCGGGCGGTCGACGTCGTCGGCACCGGCGGGGACCAGGCGCACACGGTGAACATCTCCACCATGGCCGCGATCGTCGTCGCGGCCGCGGGGGCGCCGGTGGTCAAGCACGGCGGGCGCGCCGCGTCGTCGCAGTGCGGGACGGCCGACGTGCTGGAGGAGCTCGGCGTCGCGATCGAGCTCACCCCGGCGGCGGTGGAGCGCTGCGTGGCCGAGCTGGGCGTGGCGTTCTGCTTCGCCCAGTCCTTCCACCCCGCGATGCGCTACGCCGGCGGGGTGCGCCGCGAGCTGGGCGTGCCGACGGCGATGAACCTGCTCGGCCCGCTGTCCAACCCGGCCCAGCCCGAGACCGGCCTGATCGGCTGCGCCGACCCGCGCCACGCCGCCACGATGGCCGAGGTCTTCGCCCGGCGCGGCAAGTCGGTGCTGGTCGTGCGCGGCGACGACGGGCTCGACGAGCTGACCACCACCGCGTCCAGCACCGTCTGGGTCGCCGACGCCGGGTCGGTGCGCGAGGAGCGGCTGGACCCGGCCGATCTGGGCGTGCGGCCCGCGACCGCGGAGGACCTGCGCGGGGGCACCCGGGCGGTGAACGCGGCCGTCGTGCGCGACCTGGTGGCCGGCAAGACCGGCCCGGTGCGCGACGCCGTGCTGCTCAACGCCGCGGGCGCGCTGGCCGCGCACCGGGGCGTGGGCCCCGACCTGACCGCCTCGATCGGCGACGCGCTGGACACCGTCGCGGCCGCCGTCGACTCCGGGGCGGCCGCGGACCTGCTCGCCCGCTGGGCCGCGCTGTCGACCGAGCTCGCCGCGGCCTGACCCGCCCGGGCCCGCCGGGCTCAGTCCAGGCCGATGGCGAACGCGGCGTCGGTGTCGGCCTTGGAGTAGGACCGGAACGCGATGTGGGTGTCGGTCCCGACCACCCCGTCGATCTTGCTGAGCCGGCTCGCGATCACGTCGGCGAGCTGCTCGTGCTCGCGCACCTTCACGACCGCGATGAGGTCGACGTCGCCGGCGCAGGAGTAGACCTCCGAGACGCCGTCGAGGTCCGCGATGGCCTGCGCGGTCTCGGGGATCCGGTCGGCGGCGGTGTGCACCAGGACGATCGCGGTGATCACGGCGGGGCTCCCCCTCGGGTCAGGACCTGCGGACGCCGATCAGGTTAGTGCCGCGATCCCGTGTGGCGCAGGCCGCACCGGAGTTGCTAGGGTGATCGCCATGCGCACCGTCGAGCACACCCTTGCTCCGAGCGCAGCGCTGCCCGCACGACTCCTCGCGGTAGTAGCACTGCGCGTCGGCTGATCCAGGCCGCCGACGCGCCCGCGCCGAATCCCGGCGCCTCCCTCCCGCACATCGCGGTGAGGATTCCCGAGACCTGGCTCGCGTTCCCGCTTCTCTCTCGCGCAACGCACGGAGCCACCCATCATGAGCATCACCGTCGACCGTCCGACCACCTTCTCCTTCCCCGCCGGGTCCGGCGGCGCCGCTGACATCGCGTCGCGGATGCCGCGCCGGCACACCGTCGTCACCGGCGACGGCATGTCCGGCGTCATGCAGATCGCCGCCGCGCTGCAGGGCTGCGGCCGGACGCTGCGCGAGTTCTGCGTCGACGTCCGCGAGGGCGTCGCCTACAGCTCGGTCACCTGCACCATGTCGATGACGCCGGCCGAGGCCGACGACTTCTCCCACGGCATGCTCGCGCTGCCCGGCGTCATGGCCGTCGACCCGTACTGAGCACCCCGCGCGGGCGTCAGGTCCGCGAGCTGCGGCTCCGGGCGGCGTCGAGCATCGCCGCCCGGTCCGCGATCTTGACCCGTTCGGTGCCGCCGCGGCGCTCCCCCAGTGCGACCTCGGCGGCGTCGAGGCGCAGCCAGTCCTCCCACAGCACGGGCTCCACCCCGTACTCGCGCATCCGCTCCGGCACCGCGTCGCCCCCGGGCCGCGGCGGCGTCGCCAGCGTCGGCAGGTCCGCCAGCACCGACGCGGCCGTCTGCGCCCCGTCGCCCTTGTTCGTGCCGATCACCCCGGTCGGGCCGCGCTTGATCCAGCCGGCCACGTAGCTGCCGCGCACCGGCTCGCCGCCGAGCAGCACCCGTCCCTCGTCGTGCGGGACGGTGCCGGTCGCCGCGTCGAAGGGCAGTCCCTCGATGGGCTCGCCGGCGTAGCCGATGGCGCGCACCACCAGTCCGGCGTCGAGCGTCTCCCGCTCCCCCGTGCCGTGCACCCGGCCGTCGGCGTCCAGGGCGTTGCGCTCGATCTCGACGCCGCCGACGCGGCCGGTGCCGTCGTCGACCAGGCGCACCGGGGAGCGCAGGAAGCGCAGGTGGATGCGCCGCGGGGCGCCGGTGCGCTCGCGCGCCGCCCACTCGGTGAGCATCTCGATGTTCTGGCGCATCCGGCGGTCCGACGGCTCCCCGGTCCCGGCGGCGAGCAGCCCGTCGTCGTGCACGACGACGTCGACGTCGTCGAGTCCGCCGAGCCCGCGCAGCTCGGCCGGGGTGAACTTCACGTGCAGCGGGTCGCGGCGCACGAGCACGTGCACGTCGGTGACGGCGCTGGCGCGCAGCGCGTCGAGCACGGCGTCGTGGGCGTCGGTGGCCGCGAGGTCCTCGGCGGGCCGGGCCAGGACCCGGGCGACGTCGACGGCCACGTTGCCCGCCCCGACCACGACCGCACCCGGACGGTCGAGCAGCGGGCCCGGCCCGACGGCGTCGGGGTGGCCGCAGTACCAGGAGACGAACGCGCCGGACCCGACCGACCCGGCGAGGTCCTCACCGGGCACCCCGAGGTCGCGGTCGACCGCGCTGCCGGTGGCGTGCACGACCGCGTGGTAGTGCTCGCGCAGCACCTCCCCGGGGATGCCGCCCGGTCCGACGTGCACGTCGCCGAGGAACCGGACGCGCTCGGAGTCGTCGAAGGTCCGCACCAGCGCCCGGATCACCGACTTCATCTTCACGTGGTCGGGGGCGACGCCGTAGCGGACCAGGCCGTAGGGCGCGGGGAGGCGGTCGATGACGTCGACGTGCACCCCGGGGTCACCCGCCAGCAGCGCCTCGGCGGTGTACAGGCCGGACGGACCGGACCCGATCACCGCGATCCGGTACGGGCGTGGGGCGGGGACCTGCGGGGTCGTCACGTGCGCACCTCCGAGCCGGGGACGGTGACGACGCTAACAGCGATGCCCCGGCCGGGCGATCACCGCACGCGCAGCGACGTCCCGACCGCGCGGACGGCCGGGCGGCCGTCGGGCAGCAGCAGCTCGGTCTGCAGCGTGCGGAACCGGCGGCCGTCGCGGATCGCGGTGGTCCGTGCGCGCAGCCGTGCCTCGACCTGGACCGGGCGCAGGAAGTCCACGGTCAGCGAGAGCGGTCGGGCCCCCTCCCCGCCGGGGTGGGACCGCTGCGCCGCGGCGGCGAGGCCGGAGAGCACCGCGCCGTGCGTGGTGCCGTTGAGGTTGGCCGTGGACGGCCCGGGGGTGAACACGACGTCTCCGTCGTCGCCGTCGCGCTCGAGGTGCTGCAGCCGGGCCGGGTCGAACGGGGGCAGGGCCGCCCGGAAGTCCTCGTCCGGGGCCGCGGCGGGGTCACCGGCGCCGGCGCTGCCGGGGTCGGCGAGCCCGCCGGGGCGCGACGGCACGCCGGTCAGCGCCATCGTGGCCACGACGTGCGCGACGACCACCCCGGTGTCGTCGCGGATCTCGGCCCGCCCGACGCCGGTCTGCTCGTCGAGGTGCAGCAGGCTCAGCTCCGCGGTCAGCCACCGCGCGTCCGGCGACGGCGGCGCGGTGAAGTCCAGCCGCAGGTCCACCGTCGGGGCGCCCGCGACCAGGCGCGCGGTCGAGAACACCAGGTAGCCGATCCCGGAGTCGGCCAGCAGTGCGGGCAGCACGGCCAGCACCCCGCCGTCCGGCGTGCGCACGTCGTCGTGCAGCGGGGCGCGCAGCACCACCCGCTGCCGGGTCGAGGACGGGTCGGGCACCATGCCGAGCCCGGTCTCGACCGGGGCCCGGCGCATCCGCTCGCGGGTGCCGGGCCCGGGCCGCGGGCCCGCCTGTCGTGACTGCGCCGTCGGTCCGGTCATCCGCTCATCGTGCGATACGACGACGTTTCGCTGCGGCCCGGGTCCCTGTGCCGTCCCTCACGCCGGCGGGCCGCTCACGGGGCGGGGTGCCAGGCGGCGAGCCGCTCGCCCTCCTCCGCGACCGCGCGCGCGTCGGCCGCGTCGAGGGCGGTGAACGGGCTGGTCACGACGCGCTGCCCGCGCCGCTCCCAGGTGCCGGCGACCCGGCCGTGCAGCAGGAACGTCGGCGCCGAGCGGGGCTTCGTCGTGGCGAACACGTGCGCGCGGTGCGCGGCGGGCACGATCCGGGCGCGGGCGGCGTGCCCGAGCAGCAGCACGGCGTCGAACGGGCCGAGGAAGCGGACCGGCAGCGGGGTGCCCGGACCGGGCAGCGGGGCGCGGGGCACGTCGAGCAGCTCGGCGCCGTCCTCGCCGGTGAACCGGCGCAGCGTCAGCTCGCCCAGCGCCGCGCGGGCGACGGCGACCGGCCAGCCGGCGAAGCGGGCGACGTCCGGCGCGGTCGCCGGGCCGAACGCGCGCAGGTAGCGGCGCGCGAGCTCGCAGCGGTCCTCCGGTGTCGGCTCGCGGGTGCCGGCGGGGCCGTACACGTGGGCGCGCGGGGTGTCCCACGTCCCGGCGGGCGGCACCCGCACCAGCCCGGTCCAGTGCTGCACGCCCGGCCAGGTCCCGGCGGGGAGGCCGTGGGCGGCGAGCTCGGCGGTCAGATCGGCCTGGCGGCGCGGGCCCGCCGCGACCGCCCCGGCGACGACGCCGGCGGCCGCGGCCATGTCGGCGCCGGTGACGTCGCGGCGCAGCCGCAGCCAGTCGGCGCGCTGCTCGTCGCGCACCGCCGCGGTGAAGCGCGGGTGGTCGCGGGCCGAGAGCATGTGGATCGTCGAGCGCATCGCCCAGGCCTGCACGACCCGCCCGTCGTGCAGCATCGCGGTCAGCGCGGCCCGGTCGAACCCCTCGAGGCGGGCGTGCAGGCCGAGGTAGCCGGACGGCGCGTGCTGGGTCTGCAGCCCGCACAGCCGTTCCAGCGCGCGCGGGACGGTGGTCGCGACGCGGCCGGTCAGCAGCTGGCGGGCGAGCAGGGCCCGCAGCGCGTCGTCGGCGGTCAGGACGCGCACGTCGGCGGCCGTCGCGATCAGGCGCGGGCGTAGCGGCCGGCCGGGCGGGTGAGTCCGAAGCGGTCGCGCAGGGTGCCGTCGTAGGGGGCCGGGGCCCAGGCGTCGCCGAGCGCGGGCAGCAGCGCGTCGACGATCTCGCCGACCCCGTCGGGCAGGGCGAGCGGCACGAGGACGAAGCCGTCCGCGGCCCGCTCCTCCGCCGCGTCGCGCAGCAGCTCCGCGAGCTCGGCGGCGCCGCCGGTGTGGCGCAGGGTCGCGGGCGCGGTGTCGGCCCCGGCCGGGGCGAGCGCGTCCAGCTCGCGCAGGCGGGCGCCGGCGTCGTCGCCCAGCAGCGTCTCGACGTCGAGCAGGACCGCCACCCGCTCCGGGTCGCGCCCGGCGCCCGCGACGGCGGCGCGGACCCGGTCGCGCGCCTCGGCGGCCGCGGCGACGGAGCCGGCCGCGACCCGGACGACGTCGGCGTGGCGGCCGACGACGGCCAGCGCGGCCTGCTCGTCGCCGCGCAGCACGGTCAGCGGGTGGCCCTGCGGCGGGCGCGGGGTGATCGACGGGCCCTTCACCGAGAAGAACTCGCCGGTGAAGTCGATGTGGTGCAGCCGGTCGCGGTCGACGAACCGGCCGGTGGCGGCGTCGCGGATCTCGGCGTCGTCCTCCCAGGAGTCCCAGAGCCGGGCGGCGACCTCGACGACCTCGCCCGCCTCGCGCCACAGCGACGCGGCGTCGCGCCCGGCCGTCTCGGCGGGGGTGGCGCGGCCGAACAGGTCGGCCTCGGCCTGCGTGCGCGAGACCTCCGGCTGCCACCCGGCGCGGCCGGTGGACACGAAGTCCAGGGTGGCCACGGCCTTGGACAGGTGGAACGGCTCGGTGTGGGTGACGGTGACCGCGGGCACGATCCCGATGCCGGGCACCGCGGGCGCGACCCGGGCGGCGACGGCGACGGCGTCGAGGGTGCCGGGCAGCGCGGCCGGGTCCGCCGAGGGCGGCTGCAGCGAGTCGGGCAGCACGACCAGGTCGAGGCCGCCGCGGGCGGCGGTGCGCACGAGGTCGAGGTGGTGGCCCGCGGTGAACAGCCGGGCCGGGTCGGCGCCGCCGGCCCGCCACGCACCGGGGTGGCGCCCCGCCGCTCCGAGTTCGACCGCCAGGTGCAGACGTCCGCTCACCGTGCCTCCGTACCGTCTCGGCTCGTGTCCGGTCCTGTCCCTGGGCGCAACCCGGCCGCGGCGCCGTCTGTTCCCGCCGGCTCAGCCCGCGGTGCGCAGGTCGGCCTCGATCGCGGCGGCGCAGGCGCGCAGCTCGGGCAGCACCTCGGCGCGCAGGTCGGCGGCGTCGCGGCGGGACACGTGGGTCGAGACGTTCGCCGCCGCGACGACCCGGCCCGCCCGGTCGTGCACCGGCACCGCGACCGAGCGCAGCCCGGGTTCCAGCTCCTGGTCGACGACGCAGTACCCGTCGGCGCGGACCCGGTCGAGCTCGGCGGACAGCGCGCCGGGGGTCGTGACGGTGTGCGCGGTGAGCGCCGTGGGCTCCAGCGCGTCCAGGTGGGCCCGCAGCGTGGCCGGTGGGAGCGCGGCGAGCAGGACGCGGCCCATCGACGTCGCCCAGGCCGGGAAGCGGGTGCCGATGGTGATCGTCACGGTCATGATCCGCGAGGTCGGGACCCGGGCGACGTAGACGACGTCGTAGCCGCCGGCCGGGTCGCCGTCGAGCACGGACACCGATGCCGACTCCCGCACCGTCGCGACCAGGCGTTCCAGGTGCGGCGCGGCGATCTCGGGCAGCCCCATCGCCGACAGGTAGGACCAGCCGAGCTCGAGGACCCGCGGGGTCAGCGCGAACAGCCTGCCGTCGGTGCGGACGTAGCCCTCCTCGACCAGGGTCAGCAGGAACCGCCGGGCCGCGGCCCGGGTCAGGCCGGTGGCGCGGGCGACGTCGGCGAGGGTCTGCTCGGGGTGCTCGGCGTCGAAGGAGCGGATGACGGCGAGCCCGCGCGAGAGCGAGCGGACCTGCTCGGTGCGCGGCGCGGGGGCGCTCACCGGGGCCGCCCGGCGAGCACGGTGTCGACGAGCTCGGCGGCGTGCCCGGTGCCGTGGCCCTGGGCGCCCGCGGCGAGGGCGAGGTTGCGCGCCATGGCGTCCGGGTGCACCTGCAGACCCTCCAGGCAGTCCCGCAGCCGGGCGGCGGCGCCCGCGGTGACGCGCAGCAGGTCCACCAGCGTCTCCCACTCCGCGTGCCAGGCCCCGGCGGCGCGCTGGAACTCCTGCTCGGCCCCGGCCAGCAGGGTCGCGACCAGCGCGGGGGCCCGCTTGGCGGCGCCGCGCGCGGTGACGGCGGCGGCCGGGTTGCGCTTGTGCGGCATCGAGGAGGAGTCACCGGGCGCGCCCTCGGAGACCTCGCCGAGCTCGGTGGCCGAGAGCAGCACGACGTCGCCCGCGGGCTTCGCGCACGCCCCGGCCGCGACGCCGAGCGCCCCGGCGAGCTCGCCGATCCGGGTCCGTTCGGTGTGCCACGGGACGCCCTGGGGTGCGAGGCCGAGCCGGGCGGCCAGCGCGTCGGCGACGGCGGGGCCGTGCGGGTGGGTGGCCGCGAGCGTCCCGGCGGCGCCGCCGTAGGAGACGGGCAGCGCGTCGAGGGCGCGGGTCAGCCCGGTGCGGGCCCGGTCGAGCCCGCTGCACCAGCCGGCCGCGACGAGGCCGAACGTGGTGGGCAGCGCCTGCTGCCCCAGGGTGCGGGCCGCGCAAGGCGTGTCGCGGTGACCGGCGGCGAGCGCGGCGGCGGCGTCGGCGCAGGCGGCGAGGTCGGTGCCGATGCGGTGCCCGGCACGGCGGGCCAGCAGCACCAGCGCGGTGTCCATGACGTCCTGGCTGGTCGCGCCCGGGTGCACCGCCCGCTCGGCCCCCGGCTGGATCCGGGCCGCGGCCGCCTTGAGCCGCTTGACCAGCGGGATCACCGGGTTGCCGCCCTCGCGGGCCTCGGCGGCCAGCAGGTGCGGGTCGACCCCGGCGACGGCCGCGACGGCGCGCTCCACGCCGTCGGCGTCGGTCCCGTCGACCGCGCCCTGCTCGGCGGCGACGGCGGAGAGCGCCAGCTCGACCTCCAGCAGCGCGGCGATCCAGGCGCCGTCGTCGAGGAGTGCGTCGACCCGGTCGGTACCGGACAGCGGCCCGAACAACGTGTTCGCCATGCGTACGAGTGTACGGCTTCCGCACAGGCAGAATCGTCCCCGTGCTGACCCACATCCTGCTCGACCTCGACGGCACCCTCGTCGACTCCGCCCCCGGCATCCTCGGCTCGCTGCGCCGCGCGATCGACGAGGTCGGTCTCGACGTGCCCGGCCCGGCGCTGGGCACCCACCTGCTCGGCCCCCCGCTCTACCGCAGCCTGCCCCCGATCCTCGGTGACGACGGGACCGCCGCCGTGCTGCCGGTCTACCGCCGGCTCTACGGCGACGAGGACGGCTGCCTGGACTGCACCCCGTACCCGGGCGTGGAGGAGCTGCTGCGCGCGCTGTCCGACGCCGGCGTCACGATGGCGCTCGCGACCAGCAAGGCCGAGCCGTCGGCGCGCAAGATCCTCGCCCACCACGGCTGGACCGACCTGTTCACCGAGATCGTCGGCGACACCCGCGCCGCGGACCGCCCGACCAAGGGCGCCGTCGTCGCCGAGGCGCTGCGCCGGCTGTCCGACCACGGCCACCCCTACGACACCCCGCCGCTGATGGTCGGCGACCGCCTGCACGACGTCGAGGGCGCCGCCGAGCACGGGCTGCGCTGCGAGGGCGCGGGCTGGGGCTACGCCGAGCCGGGCGAGCTGCAGGCCGCCGGCGCCACCGTGGTGCACGACTCGGCGACGGCGCTGCGCCGCGCGCTGCTCGGCTCCTGAGCGTCGCATCCGGGTGAAACCGGGGCACGGGCGCACGCATCCGCGGGGCGGTCGCGCGGACCGGCTCCTCAGCTGAGGACCGGCTGCGCGGCCCCCTCCGATCGGACCGTGCGCCTGCTCCGGACGGGCGGATATACACCGGACATGACGGTCGCCGCGCTGTACCGCTACCCGGTCAAGTCGATGCTCGGGGAGTCCCTGACCCGGGCCACCCTCACCGACCGCGGGGTCCTGGGCGACCGCGCGTACGCGGTGCTCGACGTCGCGACGGGCATCATCGCCAGCGCCAAGGTCCCGAAGAGGTGGCTCGGCCTGCTGAGCTTCTCGGCCCGGTTCGTCGCCGAGCCGGTCGCCGGCGAGCACGCTCCCCCGGTCGAGATCACCTTCCCCGACGGGTCCGTGCTGCGCAGCGACGACGAGGGCCTCGACATCGCGCTGTCGGCCGCGCTGGGACGGGAGGTGTCGCTGATCTCGGTGCCGCCGGAGGGCGCGTACTTCGAGGAGCTGTGGCCCGACATCGAGGGCCTCACCCCGCAGCAGCTCGCGCCCCGCACGCTCATCGACGCCACCACGACGCGGCACGAGGACACCGGCGAGACGATCAGCCGGTTCGACGTCTCCGCGTTCGGCGCCCCCGGCACCTTCTTCGACCTGTCCTCGCTGCACGTCATGACCGAGTCCACCCTGGACCGGCTGCGCGAGCTGGCCCCGGACGCGACGTTCGACCCGCTGCGGTACCGGCCCAACATCGTCCTGCGCGGCGACGACGCCGGCTTCGTCGAGAACGACTGGCCCGGCGCGACGAGCACGCTGGGCGACGCGGCCCGGATCACCTTCTCCTTCGCCACCATGCGCTGCGTGATGACGACGCTGGCGCAGGGCGACCTGCCCGACGACCCGGACACCCTGCGCGCGATCGCCCGGCACAACCGCATCGAGATCCCGCAGGTCGGCGGCGTGTGGGCCTGCGCGGGCGTCTACGCCGAGGTCGCCGCGGGCGGCGAGATCGCCGTCGGGGACGCCCACACCACCCCCGAGCCGGCCCCGGCACCCGCCTGAACCACCCACCCGCATCCCCGGTCGGATGCGTCCGTCACCGGCACCGTCACGGAGGTCCGCGGACCGAGGTGTTCGCAGAGCGAACGCTTGTGCGTCGAGCGAACGCTGCGTACAGTGCCGGACGACGGAGGTGCGTGATGGACAAGGTGGTGGCATCCGCCGCGGAGGCGGTCGCCGACATCGGCGACGGCGCGTCGCTCGCGGTCGGCGGTTTCGGCATGTCGGGGGTCCCGACGGTGCTGATCGCCGCCCTGCTCGAGCAGGGCGCGACCGAGCTGGAGACGATCTCGAACAACCTCGGCGTCGACGGCTTCGGCCTCGGCACCCTGCTCGCCGCCGGACGCATCCGGCGCACGATCGGCTCCTACGTCGGCAACAACAAGGAGTTCGCCCGCCAGTACCTCGCCGGTGAGCTGGAGCTGGAGCTGACCCCGCAGGGCACGCTGGCCGAGCGGCTGCGCGCCGGCGGTGCGGGCATCCCGGCGTTCTACACCCCCGCCGGCGTCGGGACCCTGGTCGCCGAGGGCGGCCTGCCGTGGCGCTACGCCGCCGACGGCTCGGTCGCCGTCGAGTCCCCGGCCAAGGAGACCCGCGAGTTCGACGGTGTCGCCTACGTCCTCGAACGTGCGCTGACCCCGGACTTCGGGCTGGTCCACGCCTGGAAGGGCGACCGGCACGGCAACCTCGTCTACCGACGCGCGGCCCGCAACTTCAACCCCGACTGCGCCGCCGCGGGCCGGGTCACGATCGCGCAGGTCGAGCACCTCGTCGAGCCCGGTGAGCTGGACCCCGACGAGATCCACACCCCCGGCATCCACGTGGCGCGCGTGCTGCACGTGCCCGGCGTCGAGAAGCCGGTCGAGTTCAGGACGGTGCGTGAGAAGTGAGCCTCACCCGCGACGAGATGGCCGCCCGGGTCGCCCGTGAGCTGCCCGACGGCAGCTACGTCAACCTCGGCATCGGCATGCCGACCCTGGTCCCCGGCCACATCCCGGCCGGCCGCACGGTCGTCCTGCACTCGGAGAACGGCATCCTGGGCGTCGGCCCCTACCCCACCGACGACGAGGTCGATGCCGACCTCATCAACGCCGGCAAGGAGACCGTCACCGTCGCCGACGGCGCCGCGTTCTTCGGCTCCGCGGACTCCTTCGCCCAGATCCGGGCGGGCAAGCTCGACGTCGCCGTCCTCGGCGGCATGGAGGTCGCCGCCAACGGCGACCTCGCCAACTGGGCCGTGCCCGGCAAGATGATCAAGGGCATGGGTGGCGCGATGGACCTCGTCCACGGCGCGAAGAAGGTCGTCGTGATGATGGACCACGTCTCCAAGGACGGGTCGCCGAAGATCGTCGAGCGCTGCTCGCTGCCGATCACCGGCCTGGGCTGCGTCACCAGGATCGTCACCGACCTCGCCGTCATCGACGTGACGCCGGACGGGCTCGAGCTGGTCGAGACCGCGCCCGGCGTCAGCGCCGACGAGGTGCGGGAGAGGACCGGGGCGCCGCTGCGCGGCGCCTGATCCCGCGCTCAGGCCCGCGGGGCGCCCGGGACGACCGGCATCCGGGTGAGCCCGCGGACCAGGGTGGACTCGCGGTAGGTCAGCTCGGACGGGTCGACGGCGAGCCGCAGGTCCGGGCGCTGCGCGACGAGCCTGCCGATCGCGACGCGGCCCTCGGTGCGGGCGAGCTGGGCGCCCAGGCAGAAGTGGATGCCGTGCCCGAAGAACACCCCCGACGACGCGTCGCGGGTGATGTCG
Source organism: Pseudonocardia spirodelae (assembly GCF_037727765.1). Classification (NCBI taxonomy): domain Bacteria; kingdom Bacillati; phylum Actinomycetota; class Actinomycetes; order Pseudonocardiales; family Pseudonocardiaceae; genus Pseudonocardia; species Pseudonocardia spirodelae. The sequence goes on from NZ_JBBJUP010000009.1 coordinate 75,405, forward strand.
AGCCGCTCCGGGTCCGCCACCCAGGCCGGGTCGCGGTTGGCGGCGGCGAGCCCGAGCATGACCGTGGCGCCGGCCGGGATCGTCACCCCGGAGTAGGTGACGTCCTCGGCGGCGAACCGCATCGGCGCGTTGGACACCGGGGACTCGAAGCGCAGGAACTCCTCGACCGCCGAGGTGATCAGCGTCGGGTCCTGCTCCAGACGGGCGCGCTGCTCGGGGTGGGTCAGCAGTGCCAGCACGCCGTTGCCGATGAGGTTGACGGTGGTCTCGTGGCCCGCGATGAGCAGCAGCGTCGCCATCGCGACGAGCTCCTCGGGCGAGAGCCGGTCGCCGTCGGCCTCGCTGACGGCCAGCAGCGAGCTCAGCAGCGCGTCGTCGGGCTCGGTGCGCTTGCGGTCGATCAGCTCGGCGAGGTAGCCGGACAGGCTGCCCATCGCGGCGAACTTCTCCTCCGCCGGGGAGTCGTCGACCATCACCGACGACCACGCCGAGAACTGGTCGCGGTCCTGCGCCGGGACGCCGAGCAGCTCGCAGATCACCAGCACCGGGACCATGAACGCGTAGGAGCGCATGAGGTCGACCGGGCCCTCGGCGGGCAGCGCGTCGAGCAGCTCCTGGGTGATCTCCTCGACCCGCGGCTGCAGCTCGGCCATCCGGCGCACCGTGAACGAGCGGCTCACCAGCTTGCGCAGCCGGGTGTGGTCCGGCGGGTCCATCAGGATCATCATCGGCGTCGGGGCGGCCGGGTGGGCGTCGCGCTGGTCGGCGGGCAGGGTGTACCGCCAGTCCTTGCTCAGCCGCGGGTCGACGAACGCCTCGCGGACGTCGGCGTAGCGGCTGATCAGCCACGCCGTGCCGTCCGGCAGCGCGAGACGGCGCACCGGCTCCTCCTCCCGCAGCGCGGTGTACGCGGGGTGCGGGTCGGTCCAGAACGCGCCCGAGAACAGGTCGTGCCGCTCGGTGCCGGTGGTGGTGAGGCCAGTCGTCGGAGCCATGGCCCCATGGTGCCAGGACCGTGTAAGCGCGTGCTTACATCAGACGGGTGACCGAGACCACCGCCGGGTCGAGGGCGATGTCCGGCGGGACCGCGTGTCCCAGCACCACGGCCGCGGCCAGCGCCGCCAGCGCCGGGGAGGACTCGATGCCCGAGCCGCCCTGACCGGCGACGAAGTAGAAGCCGGGGTGCCCGGGCCGCTGTCCCAGCACCGGGGCCCGGTCCGGGGCGAAGGTGCGCAGCCCGGCCCACGCGGTGCGCACCGACCGCAGTCCCAGCGTGGTCGCCGCGGCGACCCGGTCCACGGCGAGTGCGACGTCGAGCTCGTCGGGCCGGGCGTCGCCGGGCGCGGCCGGGGTCTCGTCGGCCGGCGAGACGAGCACGGTGTCGGCCTCGGCCTTGAGGTACCAGCGCTCGGCGGCGTCGGCGAGCATCGGCAGCGCGGCGCCGTCGACCCGCAGCGCCGCCGGGTCGGGCGCCGCGCAGGCCGCGATCGTGCGCCGGTAGGCGGTGAGCCCCGCCCCGGGGACGCCGGCGAGCGCGGCCACCGCGTCGGCCCAGGCCCCGGCCGCGTCGACGACGACCCCGGCGAGCACCCGGTGCCCGGCGGTCGTCGTCGCCGCCCAGCCGGCGCCGTCGCGGGCGAGCGCGGCCACCCGGGCGCCGCGCAGCAGGGTGCCGCCGCGGGCGCGCAGGCCGCGCCGGTAGCCGTCGTGCAGGGCGGCGGTGTCGACGTCGCAGGCACCGGCGGTCCACGCCGCCGCGAGCGGGGCGCCGCGCAGCACCGGGGCCCGCCGCCACGCCTCGTCCGGGTCGAGCGCGACCGGGGCGCCGGGCTCGCCGTGCTGCGCGCGCAGGGTCGCGGCGAGCCGCCCGGCGGCGAGCTCGTCCTGCGCGACGTGCAGCACCGGGCGCGGGGAGAGCAGCGGCGGGGTGCCGAGCTCGTCGGGCAGGGCGGCGAAGCGCGGGCCGGAGGCGTCGATCAGCGCGCGGAACGGCCCCGAGCCGTGACCCGGGATGTAGGTGGCGGCCGAGCGCGCGGTCGCGTGCACCGGCAGGTCCTGCTCGGCCTCGACGAGCACGACGCGGGCGTGCGCGGCCAGCTCCCGGGCCACCGACACCCCCGCGATGCCGCCACCGACCACCAGCACGTCCGCCGTCTCCATGCCCCGACCCTAGGAAAAACCGGTGGCCGCGAACCGCGCGGGCGCCGTAGCGTCGCCGCCATGCTGATCCGGTTCCTCTGAGCGGCCCGCGGGGCCACGGTCTGCCACCGCCCCGCCGCCCGCCCGGCCCGTGACGTCGTCACCGGCCGTGGAACCGTGCCCGGCCCCCGTGCCGGCCCGTCCGCGTCCCCTGCCACGTCACCGGCCCTCCCGGTCCGAGACCGATCCACTCCCAGGAGGCCCGCATGCGCACCACCCGACCCGTACCCACGAGCGTGCCCACCGGCACGGGCGCGACCACCACGGCACCGGCCAACCGCGCCGAGCGGCGCGCGGCGCGGCGCGGCCGCGACACCGGGGCCGGCGGCCCGGCCGTGCCGCGCACCGCGGGACCCACCCCGCAGGCGCGGCCCGCGCACGTCCGCACGGACTTCGCGGCCCGGCGCACCGGCTGAGCCCGGCCGCGGCGGGGCGGATCACGGCGTCGCCCCGCCGCGGCGGCCACCGCCCCGTGGGAGGCTGGACGCCGTGACCGTCACCGTCTGGTGGGCCGCCCCGGCCGATCCGGGCGTGCGCCCCGACCTCGTCGCGCTGCTCGACCAGCACGAGCGCGAACGGATGGCCGCCCTGCGCCGCGACGCCGACCGCGCCCGCTACCTCGCCGCGCACGCCCTGGCCCGCCTCGTCCTCGGCGAGCACCTCGGCACCGACGCCGCCGCGCTGCACCTGGACCGCACCTGCGGCTGCGGCGCCCCGCACGGCAAGCCCCGCCTCGCCGCCCGGCCGGACGACCCCGGCTTCTCCCTCACCCACTCCGGCGCGCTCGTCGGGCTCGCGCTCGGCCCCGGGCCGGTCGGCGTCGACGTCGAGGCGCACCGCCCGCTGTCCTCGCTCGACGGGCTCGCCGAGCACGCACTGTCCGCCGCCGAGCGGGCCGCGGGCACCCCCGCCGCGGCCGCGTTCCTGCGGACCTGGACCCGCAAGGAGGCGCTGCTCAAGGCGACCGGCGACGGTCTGTCCAGCCCGATGGACGCCATCACCCTGTCCCCGCCGGACGCCCCCGCCCGCGTCCTGGACTGGGCCGGGGCCGCCGGGCGCTGGTGGGTCGCCGACGTCGCCACCGGCCGCGACGACCACCCGGCCGCCGTCGCGGGGGCCGGGCGCGAGGTCCCGCCCGTCACCGTCGCCGACGGCGACGCGGTCCTCGCGCCCCGCCCGCGCCGGTGAGCGCCGGCACCGACCGCTGGGTCCTGCACCTGGACATGGACGCGTTCTTCGCCTCCGTCGAGCAGCTGACCCGCCCCACCCTCGCCGACCGCCCGGTCCTGGTCGGCGGGGCGGGACCGCGCGGCGTCGTCGCGGGGGCCAGCTACCAGGCGCGGGTGTTCGGGGCCCGCTCGGCGATGCCGATGGGCCAGGCCCGGCGGCGCTGCCCGCACGCCACGGTCCTGCCGCCGCGGTTCACCCTCTACAAGGCGGTCTCCGACGAGGTCATGGCCGTGCTCGCCGAGCACTCCCCCGTGCTCGAGCCGGTGTCGGTGGACGAGGCGTTCGTGGAGCCGCCCGACCTGGTCGGCGCGACGCCCGGGCAGGTGCAGGAGTGGGGCACCCGGCTGCGGGCGGCCGTGCGCGACCGGACCGGCCTGCCCGCCTCGGTCGGCGCGGGCTCCGGCAAGCAGGTCGCCAAGATCGCCTCCGAGCTGGCCAAGCCCGACGGCCTGCGGGTCATCGCACACGCCGAGCAGGCCGCGGTGCTCGACCCGCTGCCCGTCCGCTCGCTGTGGGGCATCGGGCCGGTGTCCGGCGAGGCGCTGCGCCGGATCGGGATCGAGACGATCGGCGGGCTCGCCGCGATGGACGCCCGCGAGGTCGCCGGGGTGCTCGGCGGCGCGGTCGGCACCGAACTGCACCGCCTGGCCCGCGGCCTCGACGACCGCCCGGTCGCCCCGCGCGGCGCGGCGAAGCAGATCAGCGCCGAGACGACCTTCGACACCGACCTGACCGCGATGACCGCGGTGCACGCGGCCGTCGGGTCGATCTGCGTCGCGGTGCACCGCAGGCTCGTCGCCGACGGCCGGGCCGCGCGCACGGTCACGGTGAAGGCGCGCACCGGGGACTTCACCACCCACACCCGCTCGGAGACCGCGCCGTACGGGACCCGGGACCTGGCGACGCTGAGCGCGATCGCGCGCCGGCTGGCCGGGCACGCCGTCGGCGAGGGCGGGGTGCGGCTGCTGGGCGTGTCGGTCTCCGGCTTCGGCGACGAGCCGCCGCTGGCGCTGTTCGAGGCGGTCCCGTCCGGGTCCGGCTGGACCACCGCCCCCGCCGCGCCCGACGGCCCGGCCGACCCCGCCACCACCGCACCGGAGCCCTCCGACGACCTCCCCGGCGGCGTCCTCGGCGACCTCCCCGGCGGGCCGGGCCCGGCACCCCTCGCGCCCGGCCCGTCCCGCCCGGACCGCCCCGACCGCGAGCCGGACCCGGACCGCCCGTGGCGGGCCGGCGACGACGTCACCCACCCCGAGCACGGGCACGGCTGGGTGCAGGGCGCCGGGCACGGTCGCGTCACCGTCCGGTTCGAGACGGCCGCGACCGGCCCCGGCCGCACCCGCACGCTCGACGCCGCCGACCCGGGCCTCGTCCGTGCCGACCCGCTGGGCAGCTGGCGGGCCTGACCTCAGCCGATCAGCGGGCTGCGGTGCGGCGGGGCGACCCGGGTACCGGGGGTCGTCACCACCAGGCCCGGGACGGCGCGGGAGAGCCCGTCGAGCACCGAGCCGAGCGCCGGGTCCGCGGCTGGGTCACCCTCGACGAGCAGGACCGCGGGCCCGCCGCCGCAGCGGGCGGCGATGCGGGCGACGGCGTCGCGCGGGACGACCCGCTCGACCCGCCACGCCTCGGCGTAGAACAGGGCGGTCGACTCGGCCTGCGGGAAGACGAACACCGTCCCCGCGCCGGCGAGCAGGTCCGCGGCCGCGGACGCGGCGGTGCCGGGTGCCCCGGCGTCGGACGGGGCCGTGCCGAGCACGACCAGGGCGTCGCTCATCGTGTCCTCCTCGAGGGTCCGCGCCCTCACCAGTGGGAAGTCCTACGACGACGGACAGTCTCCTGGCTCCCGGATCGACACGCCCTCCCCGGCCTTCCCGCCCGCGGGGGGCGGTGGCGCCGGGTGGGGAGGGCACTCCCCGGTGACAGTGGCGGGACCGCGCCGGACTCGCACCGGCTTCCTGCCCCGTCGTCGTGATGAGCCCACCACGGCGCCGGGGAGCCGGTCAACCGGTACCGGCGGACCGCACACCGCGCAGATGGTCGAGGACGTCGTGCTCGGCGAGGCTCCCCACCGTCTCGCCGCCGTCCAGCACGGCCAGCGCGTCGCCGCGGTGCGCGGCGAGCACCCCGAGGACGTCGTGCACCGGGGAGTCCGCGGTGAGCACCGGCAGCGCCGGGTCGGGTGCGACCGGCCCGGCCGGCCGCATGACCTGGGCGACGGTCACCCGGCGCAGCGCCTCGTCGGTCGGGGTGTCGGCGGCGAGGTCGATGCCGCGGCGCAGCAGCTTGAGCGTGTAGATGTTGTCCCGCGACACCAGGTGCGACAGCCCGGTGGCCAGCACGACCGCCGCCATCAGCGGCAGGATCAGGGCGTAGTCGCCGGTCAGCTCGAACACGATGAGCACCGCGGTGATCGGAGCGTGCGCGGCCCCGGCGAACACCGCGGCCATGCCGACCAGGCCGAACGCGCCGGGGTCCAGGTGCATCCCGGGCAGCAGGGCCGCCGCGGCGAACCCGAACGCGGTGCCCACGGTGCCGCCGATGAACAGCGACGGCGCGAACACCCCGCCGGAGCCGCCGATGCCGATCGTCAGCCCGGCCGCGAGGATCTTCCCGACGACGAGCAGCAGCAGGAACCCGACGACGTAGCGGCCCTCGACCGCGGCCTCCAGCACCGGGTAGCCGACGCCGTACATCTGCGGCAGCGCCAGCAGCAGCCCGCCGAGCAGCAGCCCGCCGACGGCCGGGCGCAGCCACTCGGGGCCGCGCCACACCGCGTCGCAGGCGTCCTCGACGACGTAGAGGATCCGGGCGAACGCCCAGCCCAGCAGGCCCGCGAGCAGGCCGAGCAGTGCGTAGAGCGGCAGCTGGGCGGGGCTGCCCAGGTCGAAGTGCGGCAGGGTGAGGATCGCGCGGTCCCCGGCGATCCCCTCGGCGACGACGTTCGCGGTCACCGAGCTGATGACCAGCACCCCGAAGGCCTCCGCGCTGAACGAGCGCAGGATCAGCTCCAGGCCGAACACCACCCCGGACACGGGCGCGTCGAAGGTCGCGGAGATCCCGCCCGCGGCGCCGCAGGCGACCATCAGGACCAGCCGGGTCGCCGGCACCCGCAGCCACTGCCCGATCGCCGAGCCGAGCGCGGACCCGATCTGCACGATCGGGCCCTCCCGCCCGACCGAGCCGCCGGTGCCGATGCAGATGCCCGACGCCAGCGCCTTCACCCCCGCCACGGTCGCCGGGATCCGCCCGCCGCGGCGCGCGACGGCGAGCATCACCTCGGGCACACCGTGCCCGCGGGCCTCCGGCGCGAAGCGCTGCACCAGCGGGCCGTGGACCAGGCCGCCGACGACCGGGGCGAGCAGCAGGAACCACACGCCCAGCCACGGCAGGTGGGGTGAGGCGACGCGGCCGGCGTCGGAGTAGTCGTCGCGGCCGGTGACCAGCCACGTCACGCCGAGGATCAGCTCGTGGAACAGCACCGACCCGATGCCGGCGCCGACCCCGATGATCAGTGCCAGCCCGACCAGGCCGGGCCGGCTGCCGACGAGCGCGCCGTGCAGCGCGCGCACGGCCCTCACCGCGCACCCCCCTCGGTCCCCAGCGGCGCGACGGCCCAGTCGGTCTCGCCGACCTCGCCCGCGGCGTCGGCGAAGCGGCGCAGCGCGTCGCGGACCGCGACCCGCTCCGCGGCGGGCAGGGTCGCGAGCAGCCGGTGCATCTCGGCGCGACGCAGCCGGGTGACCTCGTCGACCAGGGCGCGCCCGGCCGGGCTCAGGACGAGGGCGACCTCGCGGCGGTCGTCGCCGGTACGGGCCCGCTCCACGAGGCCGCGCCCGACCAGCCGGTCGCACATCCGGGTCGCCGTCGACGCCGACACGGCCAGCGCGGTCGCGAGGTCGGCCGGGCGCCGGGTGCCGTGCTGGGCCAGGACGACCAGCGCGCGGTACTGCGGCAGGGTCACCTCGCCCGCGCTCCCGCCGGACGGCTCGCCCGCGGCGGCCAGCGACCGGGCCACCACGGAGAGCATCGCCCGGCTCGCGGTCATCACCGCGTCGACGACGTCATCGATCTCGTCGGTCATGCGCCGACCATTGCACACTGCAAGCTTGCAGTGTGCAATGAGTTGCCGGGGTCACCCCCCGACGGGCGCCCGCAGCCCGGCCACCGGCCCGACGACCACGATCGCCGGCGGGCTGACCTCCTGCTCGGCCGCGACGCGCTCCGCGGTCTCCAGCGTCGCGCGCACCGAGCGCTCGATGCGGGTGGTGCCGTCCTGCACGATCAGCACCGGGGTGTCGGCGGGGCGGCCGTGGGCGATCAGCGCGTCGGCGAAGCGACCGAGGCGCTCCACGGCCATCATCAGCACGATCGTGCCGGTCATCCGGCCCAGCGCCGCCCAGTCGGTGAGGCTGCGCGGGTCGTCCGGGGCCACGTGCCCGGACACGACGACGATCTCGTGCGCGACCCCGCGGTGGCTGACCGGGGTCCCCGCGACGGCGGGCGCGGCGAACGCGCTGGTGATGCCGGGGACGACGGTGACCGGGACGCCCGCGGCGGCGCACGCCTGGACCTCCTCGAAGCCGCGGCCGTAGACGAACGGGTCGCCGCCCTTGAGCCGCACGACGAACCGCCCGGCCCGCGCGTGCTCGATCAGCAGCTCGTTGATCTTCTCCTGGGCCATCGCCCGGCCGTAGGGGATCTTGGAGGCGTCGATGACCTCGACCTCGGGGGACAGCTCGTCGAGGATGTCGCGCGGGCCGAGCCGGTCGGCGACGACGACCTCGGCGCGGGACAGCAGCCGCCGCCCGCGCACGGTGATCAGCTCCGGGTCGCCGGGCCCGCCGCCGACCAGTGCCACGCCCGGCTGCGGGGGCTCGGCGCTGTCGTCGACGACACCGGCCTGCAGCGCCTCCACCAGGGCGGTGCGCACGGCCGCGGAACGGCGGTGCGCGCCCCGGGCGAGGACGCCGACGGTGAGCCCGTCGTACTCACCGGTGGCGGGGGTGACCGCCGTGCCCTGCGTGCCGTCGTCGGCGCGGACGCAGAAGACCCGGTTCCGCTCGGCCTCGGCGACCACGGCGGCGTTGACGGCCGCGTCGTCGGTGGCGGCGATCGCGTACCAGGCGCCGTCGAGGTCGCCCGCGGCCCAGCGGCGCGCGGTCCAGGTGATCTCCCGGGCCGAGGCCATCCCTTCGACGGCCGGGGTGACCTCGGGCGAGACGACCTCGACCTCCGCCCCGGCGGCGATGAGCCGCGCGGTGCGGCGCTGGGCCACCTGCCCGCCGCCGACGACGACGACCCGGCGTCCGGCCAGGTCCAGTCCGACCAGGTACTGCTCGTTCAACGACGTTCCTCTCCCGCGGGGGTACTCGGTGACGGTGTCCGGCTCCCGCCCCGGCCACTCGCGCGGGCACGGTCGCGGCGGGGATCGCCCGGTGACCCGGGCCCCACGCCGCGGCGGCGGCCGAGGATAGCGGGGTCGGCGAGGGTCCAGGCCGTTCCGGAGGCCGATCCCACACCGACGGCCAGGGTCACGCCGTCGCCGACGGTCCTGGTCACCAGCAGCCGCGCCCCGGGGCCCGCGGCCAGCAGCGCCGCCGCCTCGGCCACCGACGGCGTCCCGGTCGCGGCCGCGACCCGCGCGCTCGGACCCGGCACCGCGACGGCGGCCAGCGCCGCGGCGGGGTAGCCGTGCGGCACCGCCGGGGCGACGGCGTCGCACAGCCCCGGTTCGGCGGCCCGCCGGTCCAGGGTGGCGACCACGGCGCCCGCCAGGTCCAGCCCGTGCGCGGCGGCGACCCGGTCGAGCAGGGCCCGCACCGCCGCCGCCGGGGTGCCGGGGCGCAGCCCGACCCCCACGGCGAGCGCCGGGCGCGGCGCGGCGGCGCCGGTCACGCCGGGACCGTGGCGGCGTGGGCGCGCGCGGCGGCGACGAACCGGGCGACCGCACCGGGCGTCCCGGCCGGATGGGTGTGCAGGAACGACGCGTGCACCCCGCCGGTGACGTGGCCCTCCGGCTGCCCGCCCCGCCACGCCCACGCGGGCGCCGTCCCGGCGCGGGGGGTGACCGCGCAGCGGTGGAACTCGTGCGCCCCGACCCGCTCCCCCGCCCCGAACAGCGGCGACGCCGACACCGCGACGGCGTCGCGGTAGCCCAGCGTCAGCCGCGGGGTCATGGCCGCGTCGGCGTCGAGGACCCCGCACATCGGTGTCCCGTCCAGCTCGCGGCACAGGTAGAGCAGGCCGCCGCACTCGGCGTGCACCGGCGCCCCGGACGCGGCCAGCGCGGCGACCGCCGCCCGCAGCGGCGCGTTGTCCCCCAGCGCGCCGACGTGCTCCTCCGGGAACCCGCCGGGCAGGACCAGCCCGGACGCCCGCTCCGGGAGCCCCGGGTCGCGCAGCGGGTCCACCGCGACGACCTCGGCCCCGGCCGCGGCGAGCAGCTCGGCGTGCTCGGCGTAGCCGAACCCGAACGCGGGCCCGCCGGCGAGCGCGACCACCGGCCGCGGCACCGCGGTGTCCCCGGCCGGGCCGGTGGCGGCGAGCTCCGCGGCCGGGTCCCAGGCCGGGCCGCCGGGCAGCGGGCGGGCCGCCGCGACGACGGCGTCGAGGTCCACGTGCTCGGCCACCAGCGCGGCCATCGCGTCGACGGCGGCGGTCGCGGCGGCCCCGTGCTCGGCCGCGGTCACCAGACCCAGGTGCCGGCTCGGGACGGCGAGCTCCGCGCGGCGCGGCACGGCGCCCAGCACCGGCAGGCCGACCTCCTCGGCCGCGGCGCGGCACACCCCGGCGTGCCGGTCGGAGCCGACCCGGTTCAGGATCACGCCCGCGACCTGCACCGACGGGTCGAACGACCGGAACCCGTGCAGCAGCGCGGCCAGCGACCGCGACTGCCCGCGCACGTCGACGACCAGCACCACCGGCGCCCCCAGCGCGGCGGCGACCTGCGCGGTGGACCCGGCGCCGTCGGCGATGCGGCCGTCGAACAGCCCCATGACCCCCTCCACGACGGCGACGTCGGCGTCGCGGGCGCCGTGGCGGGCCAGCGGCCCGAGCCGGTCGGGACCCTGCAGCACCACGTCGAGGTTGCGGCCCGGCCGCCCCGCCGCGAGCGTGTGGTAGCCGGGGTCGATGTAGTCGGGCCCGATCTTGAACGGGGCGACCCGGGTGCCGCGCCGGCTCAGCGCGGCCATCAGCCCGGTCGCGACCGTCGTCTTCCCGCTGCCCGACGACGGCGCCGCGACCACGAGCGCGCGCGCCGTGCTCACCACCGGCTCACCACTCGATCCCCCGCTGGCCCTTCTGCCCGGCGTCCATCGGGTGCTTGACCTTCGTGGTCTCCATGACCAGGTCGGCCGCGTCGACGAGCGCCTGCGGCGCGTCGCGCCCGGTGACGATCACGTGCTGGCGCCCGGTCCGGGCGGTCAGCACCGAGACGACCTCGTCGACGTCGATCCAGCCCCACTTGAGCGGGTAGGTGAACTCGTCGAGGACGTAGACCTGGTGCTCCTCGCGCTCGATGCGGCGGCGGATCTCGGCCCAGCCCTCGGCGGCGTCGGCGGCGTGGTCGGTCTCGGTGCCGGCCTTGCGCGACCACGACCACCCCGACCCCATCTTGTGCCACTCGACGGGCCCGCCCTGCCCGGTCCGCTCGTGCACCTCCCCGAGCGCGCGGAACGCCTCCTCCTCGCCGACCTTCCACTTCGCGGACTTCACGAACTGGAAGACCCCGATCGACCAGCCCTGGTTCCAGCCCCGCAGCGCCATCCCGAACGCGGCCGTGGACTTGCCCTTCATCGCCCCGGTGTGGACGACCAGCAGCGGCCGGTTGCGGCGCTGGCGGGTGGTCAGCCCGTCGTCGGGGGTGGTGCTCACGCGTCCTTGCGGCACGGTCGTGCTCCTCTCACGCGGCCCGCGCGGTGCGCACGAGATCGCCCACGCTGTCGGCGGTCAGCTCGTCGAGGGTCACCAGCTCGCCGCCCGCGGCGGCGGCCAGCGGCCCGGCCAGCCCGAGCCGGACGTGCCCGGACTCGCAGTCGACGACGACGGTGTGCACCCCGTCGGCGGCCAGCAGCCCGGCCGCGCGGCGGGAGTCGGCGACCGGGTCGCCGCCGTCGCGGGCGCCGACGGTGGCGCGCCCGTCGGTCAGCAGCACCACCAGCGGGCGGCGGCGCGGGTCGCGGCGGCGCTCGGCGTCGAGCACGGCCCTGGTCTTCAGCAGCCCCGCCGCCAGCGGGGTCCGGCCCCCGGTCCGCAGCCGCGCGAGCCGCTGCTGCGCGGTGGGCACCGACGACGTCGGCGGCAGCGCCAGCTCCGCGGCACGGGCCCGGAACGTCACCAGCCCGACCTTGTCGCGGCGCTGGTAGGCGTCGCGGAGCAGGCCCAGCACGGCCCCCGAGACCGCGGTCATGCGCCGGCGCGCGGCCATCGAGCCCGACGCGTCGACGACGAACAGCACCAGGTTGCCCTCGCGGCCCTCGCGCTCGGCGCGGCGCAGGTCGTCGCGGTGCAGCAGCAGCCCCGGCCCGCGGCGGCCGCGACCGGCCTGGTGCGGCGCGGCGGCGAGCACCGTGGCGGGCAGGTGCACGTCGGCGGCCCGCCCGGCGCCCGCACCGGAGGCCCGCACGACGCGCCCGGCGTGGGTGCGGGCCCGGGAGCGGCGGCCCGGGGCACCGGCACCGAGGCCGGGGACGGTGAACGCGCGGACCGTGGCGCGGTGCAGCCGCGCGGCCTCGCCGACGACGACGGCACGGCCCTCGCCGCCGTCCCCGCCCGCGGGCCCGGACGCGGCGTCGGTGGCGGGGGCGGGGTCGGTGGCGGGGTCGGTGGCCGGGCCGGGGGTGTCGCCCGGGTCCTGCGGGGGCGCGCCGGGCGGGTCGGCCGGGCCGGGCTCCTCCGCCCGCGGGGCGCCGCCCGGCCCGTCTCCGCCCTGCCCGTCCCCGCCCGGCCCGTGACGGGCGCCGTCGTCGGCGGCGCCGGTGCCGTCGGAGGCGCCAGTGCTGTCGGCGGCGCCGTCGGTGCCGGTGCCGGTGTCGTCGTCGGGCCCCTCCGGCGGGTCGCCGGGGCCGCCCGGGTCGTCGTCGGGGTCCTCCGGGCCGAGGTGGTCCTCGGCGTCGGCCAGCGCGCGGTCGAGCTCGGCCTCGTCGAGGCCGGGCTCGTCGAACGGGTCGCGGCGGCGGCGGTGCGGCAGGGCGAGCCGGGCGGCGACGCGGACGTCGCCGGCGTCCACGGCGGGGCGGCCCTCCCAGGCGGCGTGCGCGGCGGCGGCGCGGGTGATGACCAGGTCGGCCCGCATCCCGTCGACGTCGAACCGGGCGCAGACGAACGCGATCCGGCGCAGCTCGCGGTCGCTCACCCGCACCGAGGCGACGCGCTCCTGCGCGGCGCGCAGCCGGGCGGCGGTCGCGGCCTCGTCCGGCGCGAAGCGGGCGGTGAACCCGGCCGGGTCGTCCTCGAACGCGATCCGGCGCCGGGTCACCTCGACCCGGGTGTCGACGTCGCGGCTGGCGCGGACCTCCACGGTCAGCCCGAACCGGTCGAGCAGCTGCGGGCGCAGCTCCCCCTCCTCCGGGTTCATGGTCCCGACCAGCAGGAACCGGGCGGCGTGCGAGACCGAGACGCCGTCGCGCTCGACGTGCGCGCGGCCCATCGCGGCGGCGTCGAGCAGCAGGTCGACGAGGTGGTCGTGGAGCAGGTTGACCTCGTCGACGTAGAGCACCCCGCGGTGGGCGTCGGCGAGCAGGCCCGGCTGGTAGGCGCGCCGGCCCTCCGCGAGCGCCTTCTCCAGGTCCAGCGACCCGACCAGGCGGTCCTCGGTCGCGCCGACCGGCAGCTCGACCAGGCGCGCCGGGCGCCGGTCACCGGGGGCGCCCGCGGGGTGCGGCCCGTCCGGGCACGCCGGGTCCGCCACCGCCGGGTCGCAGCCGAACCGGCAGGCCACGACGACGTCGTGGTCGGGCAGCAGCGCCGCCAGCGCGCGCACCGCCGTCGACTTCGCGGTGCCCTTCTCCCCGCGCACCAGCACCCCGCCGACCCCCGGGTGCACCGCGTTGAGCAGCAGTGCCAGCCGGAGGTCGTCGTGGCCGACGACGGCGGAGAACGGGAAGCGCGGGGGGCCCGCGACGGCGGTCGAGGTCGTGCTCACGCCGGTGAGGCTGCCAGACCGGAGGTCAGCACCGGGAGATCCACGGGCGCACCGTGTCCGATCACATGTTCAAGTGAGGATGTGTCCAGATGGTGTTCGACCAGGTCGGCCAGCAGATCGGCCTGCCGGGTGCGCTCGGCCGCGAACGACGTGTCCTGCGCCACCCGGAACCCGGTCCGCCCTGCCTCGTCGGCGAGGCGGGTGAGCAGCAGCCGGCGGAAGCCGTCGTTCTCGGCCAGGCCGTGCCAGTGGGTCCCGAGGACGTGGCCGCGGTCGCTGCCCTCGTCGCCGACCAGGCCCGGGTCCCCGGAGCGCACGACGCGGCCGTGGTGGATCTCGTAACCGGTGACGGGCTCGCCCCAGGCCGTCGCGGTGGGCGTCGCGAGGTGCTTGACCGGGTCGAACGCGATCTCCAGGTCGAGCAGCCCGAGGCCGGCGACCGTGGTGCCGGGGGCGGCCTCGGCACCGTCCGGGTCGCTGACCGCGTGCCCCAGCATCTGGTAGCCGCCGCAGATCCCCAGCACGGGACGACCGGCGGCGGCGTGCGCGTGCACCGCCTCGGCCATCCCGGACGCCCGCAGCCACGCCAGGTCCGACACCGTGGCCTTCGTCCCGGGCAGGACGACGACGTCGGTGTCGGCGATCCGCGACGGCTCGGTCACGTACCGCACCGCGACGCCCGGCTCGCAGGCCAGCGCCTCGGCGTCGGTGGCGTTGGAGATGCGCGGGAACCGGACGACGGCGACCCGCAGCCACTGCTCGCCGCGCGGCGGGGCCGGGCGGCCGAGCACGCCGTCGGCGACGGCGGACAGCGAGTCCTCGGCGTCGAGCCACAGGCCGTCGGCGAAGGGCAGCACGCCCAGCGTCGGGCGCCCGGTGAGCTCGCGCAGCCGGTCGAGGCCGGGGTCGAGCAGCCGCGAGTCGCCGCGGAACTTGTTGATCACGAAGCCGGCGACCAGCGCCTGGTCGGCCGGTTCGAGGACGGCGAGGGTGCCGAACAGGTGCGCGAGCACGCCGCCGCGGTCGATGTCGCCGACGACGAGCACGGGCAGGTCGTTGCGCCGGGCGAAGCCCATGTTGGCCAGGTCGGTGGCGCGCAGGTTGATCTCCGCGGGCGACCCGGCGCCCTCGCAGACGACCACGTCGTGGCGTGCGCGCAGCCGCGCGAGGGACTCGGCGACGACGTCGGCGAGCGCCGCGGTGCGGTGCCGGTAGGACAGCGCCGAGACCTGGCCGTCGGCCCGCCCGCGCACGACGACCTGCGAGGTCCGGTCCCCGCCGGGCTTGAGCAGCACCGGGTTCAGGTCGACCGACGGCGCGATCCCGCAGGCGAAGGCCTGCATCGCCTGGGCGCGGCCGATCTCGCCGCCGTCCGGGGTGACGACGGAGTTGTTGCTCATGTTCTGCGCCTTGAACGGCGCGACCGACACCCCGCGCCGGTGCAGCCACCGGCAGATCCCGGCGACGACGGCACTCTTGCCGGCGTCCGACGTCGTGCCCGCGACGAGCACCGCTCCCTGCACCACCACGCCCGGCAGTATCCCCCGCCGCCGTGGCTACCCTGGGGGACGTGCGTTTCCTGCTGCGTCCCGGGTGGATCGCGTTCGTCGTCGCGGTGATCGCGTTCGCGGTCACCTGCTACACGCTGCTCGCGCCGTGGCAGTTCGACCGCGAGGCCCAGCGCACGCAGCAGGAACAGGCGATCGCGACGGCCGACGCGACCCCCGCGGTCCCGTTCGCCCGGCTGGTCCCCGCCGGGTCCGGCGTGGGCGCCGACGACCAGTGGCGCCGGGTCACCCTCACCGGCACCTACGACCGCGGCGCCGAGACGCTGGTCCGGCTGCGCGTCGTCGACGGGGCGCCGGCCTACGAGGTCCTCACCCCGCTGCGCCTGACCGACGGGCGCACCGTCGTGGTGAACCGCGGGTCGGTGGCCGCGGCCGACCGGGGCGCCGTGCCCGACTACGCGCCCGCCCCCACCGGCCCGGTCACCGTCGAGGGCAGGCTGCGGCTGGACGAGAACGACCCGCAGGGCCGCCCGCCGCTGTTCGAGAACGGCACCCGCCAGGTGTACGCCGCGGACTCCCGCGCCCTCGCCGCGGCCACGGGGCTGGCGCCGGTGCCGGGCGTGGTCGTGCTGGAGGCCGGCGGTGCGGGCGTCCTGGACCCGATCCCGGTCGCCCCGGTCGGCGGCGGCGCCCCGTTCAGCAACTTCTCCTACGCCCTGCAGTGGCTGACCTTCGGTGCCGTCGCGCTCGTCGCGCTCGGCCTGTTCATCCGGCTGGAGCTGCTGCAGCGCAACGGCAGGCGCGAGCGGGCCGGCAGCCTGCGCGACCAGCTCTCCGGCCGCGACGGCTACGGCGACCCGGCCGACCCGGCCGGTCCCGCCCGGGACGCGGACCTGCCGGTCCGTACGCCGGGCAGCGGAACGTGACCGCCCTCACCTGACCGTCGGGTCAGGACCGCCGCGGTGGCCCCGCCCGGCGGCCGTCCTGCGCCGCGGCCGCCGCGACCGCCAGCGCACCGGCCCCGGCGGCGACGAGCCGCGACAGCCGCGCGACCCGGTGCAGGTCCGCGATCCGCGGCGGATGCCCGTCCCCGAGCTGCGGGCGCTGCTCGGTGCCGTGGGCGTAGGTCGTCGGCCCGCCCAGGCGCAGGCCCAGCGCACCCGCGGCGCTCGCCTCGACCGGGCCCGCGTTGGGGCTGGGATGCCCGGCCGCGTCGCGCCGCCAGGCACGCAGCGCGGCCGCCGACGACCCGCCCACCAGCGGCGCGGCGGCGACGGTCAGCACCGCCGTCAACCGCGCCGGGACCAGGTTGACCAGGTCGTCGAGACGGGCGGCGGCCCACCCGAAGCGGGCGTGGCGCGCCGAGCGGTAGCCGACCATCGCGTCCAGGGTGTTCACCGCGCGGTAGCCGAGCAGCCCTGGGACCCCGGCGACCGCGCCCCACACCAGGGGCCCGACGACCGCGTCGGAGGTGTTCTCCGCCAGCGACTCGCTCCCGGCGCGGGCCATGCCGTCGGCGTCGAGGAGCTGCGGGTCGCGGGCGCACAGGTGCGGGATGCGGGCCCGGGCGGCGGGCAGGTCACCCGCGTCGAGCGACGCGGCCAGCGCCGAGCCCTCCCGCACCAGCGAGGTGCCGCCGAGCACCGCCCACGTCGCGGCCGCCGTGAGCACGGCCCGCACCAGCGCCTCGCGGCCCTCCCCCGCGCGGGGCCGCCGCGCGCCGCCACGCCGCCCGGCGCCCGACCGGGTCGCGACGGCCTCGGCGGCGGCGCCGAGCGCGACGGTCCCGCCGACCAGCAGCGCCGTGTACGCGACGCCGGGGACGACGGCGTCGCGGTGCATCCGCCGTTCCAGACCTGCCGCGACCGTGCCGAACCCGGCGACCGGGTGGCCGCGTCGCGGGTCGCCGAGCACGGCGTCGGCGAGGAACCCGGCGGCCAGTCCGGCCGCACGGCCACGGGTGCGCATGCCCGCGACGGTAGAGCGGCGCGCGGCCCGCGCGGCGGGCGGGCAGGATCATCCCCATGCGCACGGACCTGAAGCCGGACGAGATGGGCGCCGGCCCGTTCTACAAGCTCCTGACCAGCGTCGTCGTCCCGCGGCCGATCGCGTGGGTGTCGACCCGCTCGGCCGCGGGCGTCGACAACCTCGCCCCGCACTCGTTCTTCACGGTGTCCTGCGTGGACCCGCCGATGATCCAGTTCACCTCGGTCGGGAAGAAGGACTCGCTGCGCAACGTCTCCGAGACGCGCGAGTTCGTCGTGTGCCTGGCCGGCGAGCCGCTGTTCGAGAAGATCAACGCGACCGCGACCGACTTCCCCGCCGAGATCAGCGAGTTCTCCTCGGTCGGGCTGACCGCCGAGCCGTCGGCCGTGGTCGCCCCGCCCCGGGTCGCCGAGTCCCCGGTCGCGCTGGAGTGCGTGCTGCACGCCGGCATCGAGCTCGGGAACTCGACGGTGGTCATCGGTCGCGTCGTGCACGCCGCGGTCGAGGAGAGCGTGTTCGTCACCGACGAGCGCGGCAACACGCTGCCCGACGTGCGACGGCTCGCGCCGCTGGCCCGCCTCGGGCGCAACGAGTGGTCGCGCCTCGGCGAGGTCGTCGAGATCACCCGGATCCCGTACCGCGACTGGCCGGGTCACTTCGACGGCGAGTGACCCGGCCGCCGGGCCTACAGCGTGTACTCGGCGGGCGGCGTCGCGGCCGGGTCGGCGTGGATCTCGCCCTCCCGGCCGCGCAGCTCCACGCGGCGGATCTTGCCCGAGATCGTCTTCGGCAGCTCGAAGAACTCCAGGCGCCGGATCCGCTTGTACGGGGCGAGGTTGTCGTAGGCGAACTGCAGGATGGCCTTCGCCGTCTCCTCGGTCGGCTCGTGGCCCTTCGCGAGCACGACGTAGGCCTTGGGGACGGCGAGGCGCACCGGGTCCGGCGACGGCACGACCGCGGCCTCGGCCACGGCGGGGTGCTCGATGAGCACGCTCTCCAGCTCGAACGGGCTGATCCGGTAGTCGCTGGCCTTGAACACGTCGTCGGCGCGCCCGACGTAGGTGATGTAGCCGGACTCGTCGCGGGAGCCGACGTCGCCGGTGTGGTAGTACCCGCCGGCCATCGCCTCGGCGTTGCGCTCCGGGTCGTCGGCGTAGCCGACCATCAGCCCGGTCGGGCGGTGCTCCAGGTCCAGGCAGATCTCGCCCTCGTCGGCGACGGCCCCGGTCGCCGGGTCGACCAGCGTGACGACGAAGCCCGGGATCGGGCGCCCCATCGAGCCGGGCCTGACCGGCTGGCCGGGCGGGTTGCCGATCTGCACCGAGGACTCGGTCTGGCCGAACCCGTCGCGGATGCGCAGGCCCCAGGCCTTCTCGACCTGCTCGATGACCTCGGGGTTGAGCGGCTCCCCCGCGCCGACGACCTTGGCGGGCGGCGTCGCGAGCCCGGACAGGTCGGCCTGGATCAGCATCCGCCACACGGTCGGCGGGGCGCAGAAGCTCGTGACGCCGCAGGAGTCCAGCACCGACAGCACGGACTCGGCGTCGAAGCGGGCGTAGTTCATCACCAGCACCGTCGCCTCGGCGATCCACGGCGCGAACACGTTGGACCAGGCGTGCTTGGCCCAGCCCGGCGAGGAGATGTTGAGGTGCACGTCGCCGGGCTCGAGCCCGATCCAGTACATCGTCGACAGGTGCCCGACCGGGTAGGACGTGTGCGTGTGCTCGACCAGCTTGGGCTTGGCCGTGGTGCCGGAGGTGAAGTACAGCAGCAGGGTGTCCGAGGCCTTCGTGGCGCCGTCGGGGGTGAACTCCGCGGGCGCCGAGTACGCCTCGCCGGTGTAGTCGCGCCAGCCGGCGACCGCGCCGCGGACGGCGATCCGGGTGTAGTCGCCGTCGACGCCGTCGAACTTGCCGGTGTCGTCCGCACCGACGACGACGTGCTTCGCCCGGCCCCGGTCCACCCGGTCCTGCAGGTCGGCCGGCGTGAGCAGGGTCGTCGCGGGGATGACGACCGCGCCCAGCTTCATCGCCGCGAGCAGGGTCTCCCACAGCTCCAGCTGGTTGCCGAGCATGAGGATGATCCGGTCGCCGCGGGCGACGCCCTGCTCGCGCAGCCAGTTCGCGACGCGCGCGGAGCGCTCGGACAGCTCGGCCCACGTCCAGTGCGCCTGCGACCCGTCCTGCTCGACGATCCACAGCGCGCGCCGCGCCCCGCGCTCGGGGTCGGCGGCGACGACGTCGAAGTGGTCCAGCGCGAAGTTGAACTCCTCCAGCTCGGGCCAGCGGAAGTCGCGGTAGGCCGTGTCGTAGTCCTCGCGGTGGGTCAGCAGGAAGTCGCGAGCGGCGAGGAACTTCTCCGTCGCCGGGCCGGCTGTCGCCATGGGGTGCACCTCGGTGGGCTCGTGCGAAGGGGCCCGTGCCCCGGGCCCGCGTGCGGGGGCCGCCGCGGCGGCCGCACCGCGACCCTAGTCACTGCCGCGGCCCCGCGGCAGGTCCCGGCCGGGCCGGTGGGCACCCGCCCGGCGGGCCCGCCGCACCGGTCGTCGTCGATCACCGGATGGTGGCGGCGAGGCCGGGCCGTGCCGGGGCGCCGGTGATCGTATGGTGCCCCGGTGACCGCGCCGAACCTTCCCGAGGTGACGCCCTCCGCCGTGCCGGTCGTCCGCAGCGGGCCGGCCCGTCTGCGGGTCGGCCGCTACGGCCCGCGCCTGCTGCTGCGCGGCCTGCTCGTGGTGCTCGCGCTGCTGGTCCTGGTCCTGCTGCTGGCCGGCTGCGGCAACGGCGAGCTGCCGGCCGCGTGGCGGACGCCGTCGCCGGCCGCGACGCCGGCCCCCACCGCGACGCCGACCCCCACGCCGACCCCCACCCCCGGCCCGACACCGTCCGCCACCCCGACGACGGGCGCCTCGCGCACCGCCACCGCACCGCCGGCCGGGCGCGGCGACGGCGGCACGGCCGGCGCGGGCGCGGGCGCGGCCGCGCGGGCGGGGTCCCCGATGTGGCCCGCCGGCGACATCGCCACGGCGCGGCGCATGCAGCAGCAGGCCGACTCGGGCGGCGACCCGTGGCTGCTGGACCCCGAGGAGGTCACGATCTCCTACGTCGGCAGCGAGCTCGGCTACCGCGACCCGGCCGTCACCCGGCTCGGCAACGGCGTCTACGCGGTCCGCGACGGCCGTTCGGCGCAGCGCGCGACCCTCACCCTGACCCAGCCGGTCCGCTCCGGCACCGGCGGGATCTGGGTCGTGCAGCGCACCGACCGCTCCTGACCGGTCCCGCCGCGCCCTACCGCGCGTCACCGGATCCGGGCCGTCGCCGCAGGCTTGCCGGCTCGTTACACCCACTGCGCCACAAAGATGGCGTGAGGTGAACGACAGTGGCGCGAACGGGTGAAACCGCGCGCCGGGTGCAGCGTCCGGGCCCTGTCCGGCGATGTTCCGTGTGAGACCGCCGCGGCACCGCGGGGGTGCGGGCGGGTCCACGAGAGGCGGAGCACGATGGCCAGCGAGTCGGTCCAGCAGGACGTCTTCACCGTGTTGCACGGTCAGGCGTCCCCGATCGTGAGCCGCTGGGCGTACCGCGCGTCGGACCCGTTCGCGATCTCGTTCTCGGTGCGCCGCTCCTCCGACCGCTGGATCGAGTGGCTCGTCGCCCGCGACCTGGTGATCGAGGGCCTGACCACCCCGACCGGCATCGGCGACATCCGGATGGCGCCCCGCCGCATCGACGGCTACGACGTCGTGGAGATCGAGATCCGCTCCGACGGCGGCTCCGCGGTCCTGGAGGTCGACCGCGACCTGCTCGCCCAGTTCGTGGACTCCACGCTGGAGATCGTCGACCTCGGCGAGGAGCACGACCACCTCGACCTCGACGGCGCGATCGCCCGGCTGACCGGCAGCGCCGCGGGCCCGACCGCCCCCTGACCCGCACCCGCACGCACGAGGGCCCCGGACCGCGACGGTCCGGGGCCCTCGGCCGTACGGCGGCTCAGCCGCGCCGCGCGGCGCGGTCCTCCTCGCGCAGGCTCGTCCCGGCGTCGCGCTCGGCGTCGGCCGCGGCCTCGTCGGCGTGGTCGGCGTCCTCGGCGAGCTGCGCGCTGACCTCGGGGTCCCCGGCCGGGGACTCGTCGACCACCGGCACGATCGCGGGGTCGACGTCGTGCACCGCCGCCTCCTCGGCGCCGGCCGCGCCGCCGTCGATGCCGACGTCGACCCCGACGCCGTCGACGGCCGGGTCGCCGGCGGAGGAGCCGGCGGCGCCCACCAGGCGCCCGGACCGGGCCGGGTCGCCCGGCGGCAGCTCGTCGGGCAGCTCGCGGGCCAGCCGCGCGTCGTGCGACTCGCCCTCGCGCTCACCGGCCGGGGTGACGGCGTTGTCCTCGACGCCGTAGGGGCGGTCCGGCGGGACGTAGCCGGAGTCCAGCGGGTCGGTGTCCGAGGGGCCGGTCAGCGCCTCGTCGGTGTCCAGCTGCATCGCCGAGGCCATGTCCGGTGCCTCGGGCTGGAACTCGTTCTCGTCTCCGGATGCGGGCATCGCCATCGCAGGTCGCGTCTCCTCGGGGTCTCGACGCCGGACGGCGGCCGGGGTGCCGGCTCGTCCGGGGTATCGACCAGGCGTACCCCGCGCCGGGCCCCCTCATGCGCCCCGGACGGGCGCTACGGTCGCGGGCGTGACCGCCGCCCCGTCCGCCCGTTCCGGCGACAGCACCCGCCGGGCCCTGCTCACCGCGGCCGCGGCCCTGTTCACCGAGCACGGCTACGACCGCACCTCGGTGCGCGCGATCGCCGAGCGGGCGGGGGTCAACCAGGCCCTGCTGTTCCGCTACTTCGGCAGCAAGGACGCCCTCTACGCCCGTGTCGCCGCCGAGCGCGCGCTGACCGTGCTGCACGACGGCCCGCCCGAGGAGCTGCTCGAACGGCTCCTGCGCTCCATCCTCGACGGCCGCGACGGCCCCGAGCACGACCTGTTCGGCTCGGTGGTGCGTTCCGCGGGCACCTCCGAGGCGGCCGCCGCGGTCCGGGTGGAACTGGCCGGGGCGTTCACCGAGGCCTTCGCCGCGCAGGCCGACGGCGCCGCCGACCGGGCCGACGCCGAGCTGCGCGCCGAGCTCGTCCTGACCTGGCTGCTGGGGCTGAGCCTGGTGCACCCGCTGCTGCCCGAGGGCGCGGTGGGGCGGGCCGCCCCGGAGGCGGTCCTGGGCCACGTCACCCGGGCGGCGCGGACGCTGCTCGCCGCCCCCGCCGGATCGGGCGTCAGCCGGTGAGCCGGTCGACCTCGGCGAGGAACCGCTCGCGCTGCGCCGGGGTCTCCCGGGTCCGCGCCAGGTAGTGCTCCGGGCGCGGGGCCCGGTCGTGCCAGAACCGGCCGGTCCCGATCGCCTGCGCGGGCGCCGCGGCCAGCCACACCGCGGTGTCCGCCCCCTGCTCGGGGGTGCGCAGCACCGGGCCGACGACGCGGTCGAACAGCGGCAGCGAGCCGGTGACGCCCGGCGTGCGGGCCCAGCCCGGGTGCAGCGCGTGCACGGTGATCCCGCGCGGGCCGAGCTCGTCGGCGAGCAGCCCGGTCAGGACGACCTGCATCCGCTTGGTGCGCGCGTAGGCGGCGGTGCCGCCGTAGTCACCGGTGCGGAACTGCAGGTCGTCGTCGCGCAGCGGCTGGGCGTACATCCCGCCCGAGGACATGACGACCACCCGCGACGGCGTGCCGGACCGTTCCGCGCCGGCGGCCAGGGTCCCGGCGAGCAGCCGGGTGAGCAGCAGCGGGCCGAGCACGTGCACGGCCAGGGTCAGCTCGTTGCCCTCGGAGGTCTCCGACCGCTGCGACGGCAGCAGCCCCGCGTTGTGCACCAGCACGTCCAGGGCGTCCACCTCGGCGGCGAACCGCGTCGCGAACGCGCGGACCTCGGCGAGCTCGCCCAGGTCGCACACCTGCACCGGCAGCCGGTCGCGGGACAGGCCGGGGACGGCGTCGAGGATCCGGTCCTGCGCCGCGACGCCCTTGTCGTGGGACCGGACGAGCAGGTGCACGGTGGCGCCGAGGCGGACCAGGCCGGTCGCGATGGCCTCGCCCAGCCCGCCACCGGCCCCGGTGACCAGCGCGGTGCGCCCGCTCAGCGCCCCGCGCGGCGGGTCGGCGCGGTCCCCCGTCCAGCCCGGCCTGCGCAGCAGGTACCCGATCCGCGAGTAGCCGGGGACCAGGGTGCGGTCGAGGACGGTGTCGAGAAACGCGCCGGGCACGTCGTCGATCCGACCACAGCCCGGCGCGGCCCGCGCGGCGATCTCCCCGCTCAGCCCTGCAGGCCGGGACCGGAGACGTAGGGGACGCCCGGGACGTTCGCCGTCGGGAGCTTCGGGACGGCGCCGGTGACCGGGTCGGCGGTCGAGACGCGCTCCATCGCCCCGCAGCTCGACAGCGAGTACGACAGCGGGTTGACCGGGGCGGCCGACGCGGAGTCGAACCCGTGCTCGACCTTGCGGATCGACATCGTGCCGCCGGTGAGCTTGTACATGTTCCCCGACGGGTTCGGCGCGTCCAGGGTGCCGTTGCCGTTCTCGTCGACCTCCCACTCGCCGACGGTCTGGCCGCCGGGCAGCGGGTTGGTGCCGTCGAGGATGCAGGGGTTGTTGTTCGTCGCGCTCGAGGTGGCGCCGTAGAAGAACGAGACGTAGCGGGCGTCGGGGTCCATGCCGGTCGCGGTGCCCGAGACGCGGTCCTCGTCGACGGTGGCGGTGCCGGCGACGCCGTCGGTGTTCTTCGAGGCCAGGTCGACCTGCGTCGGCCCGGTGCCGGGCCCGCCGACGACCCCCGCGACGTCGGGCAGCCCGCCCAGGCCCGAGTAGTCGGGCAGCCCGGCCGCCTGCGCGACGCCGGACAGGTCGGGCAGCGGGCCGTCCGCGCCGGTCAGCGGCGAGGTGTCGGGCAGACCGGCGATCTCGTTGAGCCCCTCCAGGGGGCCGCCCGCGGTGACGCCGGGGACGTCGGGCAGCTCGTCGGTGCTGCCGTCGGTGACACCGGGCACCGACGGCACGGCCCCGCCCAGGCCGGTCAGCGCACCGGTCGCGCCCGCGGCCGGGCTGCTCGTCGAGCCGGTGCCGAGCACGGAGCCCGCGGTGCCCACCGCCGTGTCGACGACCGAGCCCGCCTGCCCCGCGCCGGGGACCGAGGAGCTCGCCCCGGCGACGGTGTCGGCGGGGTCGGGCAGCGCGGTGAGCGGCGTCGTGGGGGTGTTCAGGTCGACGCCCTTGCCGAGGCCGCCGGTGAGGCCGCCGAGGCCGGGGACGGCGTCGAGCGGGCCGGTCGCGGGGGTGGCCGGGCCCGGGCCGCCGTCCTGCCCGCCCGCGGCCGGGCCGTCCGCGGCGCCGGAGCCCGATCCGTCCGACCCGGACCCCGTGCCCGAGTCCGTGCCCGAGCCCGTGCCCACGTCCTTGCCGGAGTCCGTGCCCGAGCCCGAGCCCGAGTCCTTGCCCGAGTCCGTGCCCGAGCCCGAGTCCTTGCCCGAGCCCTTGCCCGAGTCCTCGTCGTCGCCCGAGTCCTTGCCGGAGTGCGTGCCCGAGCTGTCCGACCCCGACTCCGAGTCGCCCGGTCCCGAGTCCGAGGACGAGCCCGGGCCGGTGGAGCCCGGGGACCCGGACCCCAGCACCGAGCCGACGACGTCGGCGCCGGTCACGAGCTCACCGAGCCCGTCGGCAGCACCCCCGGACGCGGAGCCCGAGGAGTCCTCCGAGTCGGAGGAGCCGGACGGGTCCGGGGAGCCCGCCGACGTCGCCGAGCGCGACGAGCCGTCCTCCCCGTCCTCCCCCGCGAACGCCGTGCCCGCGGTGCCGCCGGAAGCGACGAGCAGCGCCGCGAGCGTGGCGGGCGCGGCGATCCGGCGGGCGACCGGGACGGACGGGGCGGCGTGCCGGCGCCGACGGCCGGGGACCCCGCCGACGACGGCCGCGGCGACGGTGGAACGGTGGCGGGCCCGGGTGTGCTTACCCATCTCGAGCAGTCCTTCCGCCTCGCGCCGGGCGAGGTGCTGGGGAGCGGTGGAGGACGGCGCGGGCACCGGCGGGCCGGGGTGCGGGGGCACCCGGGGAGCAGCCGGATCGTGCCGGTGTTCCCGGCTCGTCCGGTCTGCGACGGTACGAAACGGGACCCCGGTGGGGTTGCTTTCCTGAGAGGGCAGGTGCCGACGGCGCGATCATGAGTCGGCGGCGGACGACGAGCGACCGCGCGGATGGACCGAACGGCCCAGCAGCCTGCGACGGACACGCTCCGCGCTCTCAGGATCGCCGGATACCCCCACCGTTCAACGAGTGGGCGCACCGGAGGTGACGGTTCGTCGCGGATCCGGTGCCGTTCGGTTCCTCCGGGGCATCGGCCGCACCCCGGACGGGAACTACGCCAGCCGCTCGCGGACGGCGTCGAGGTTGCGCTCCATCCCGGCCCGCCACTCCCGCAGCCGCCCCTCGACGATCCGCTCCTCCTTGTCGGGCATCCGCGCGATGACCTCGGTCAGCCCGGACGGCCCCGGCCCCATGCGGGCCCACTGCCGCAGCGCGGTGCCGTCGCCGTCGGGGGTGAGGTCGAACCCCCAGACCGCGGCCTCCCCGCCCTCGGCCCCGGCCTCGACGGTCCACTCGAACCGCCGCGCGGGCTCCCAGGCGGTCACCGTGGACACCGTGGTCCAGTCGCCGCGGGCGTCGTGGTGGTGGTGCCCGCGCAGCCGCGCCCCCGGACCGGGGGCGTCCCCGTCGAGCCACTCGGCGCGCTGCATCTCGGTCGAGACCCCGGCCAGGAACCCCGGGTCGGTCACCAGCTCCCACACCGCCTCCGGCGGCGCGGCGACCCGGGTGCGGGCCTCGGTGGTGGGTCCGTCGGCGTAGCGCATACGACCTCCTCGTCGTGGACGCGCCGGGGGCGGGTCAGCGCTCGTCCGCGCCCCGGCGCAGCAGGTAGGTGTCCATGATCCATCCCTTGCGCTCGCGGGCCTGCGCCCGCACGCGCACGATCTCGTCCGCGACCTCGTCGAGCGGGCCCGCGACGAGCAGCTCGTCGGGAGTGCCCAGGTAGGCGCCCCAGTAGATGTGCAGCTCACGGCGCTGTGCGGGCGGCAGCGCGGCGAACGCGGTGCGCCCGTCGAGCATGACGACGACGTCGTCGACGTCCCCGGGCATCCCCTCGGCGACCCGGCGGCCGGTCGTGATGAGCACCGGGCGCCCGACGCGGTTGAGGATCAGCCGGTGCGCCGCGGCCAGTGCGGCGACGCTGGAGATCCCGGCGACCGACTCCACCGCCCACTGCTCCCCCGCGCCGTCGAGGACCTGCTCCAGCAGGCGCAGGGTGCCGTCGTAGAGCGACGGGTCGCCCCACACCAGGAACGCGCCGGTCGCGCCGTCGGGCAGCTCGGCGTCGAGCATCTCGCGGTAGAGCCGCGCGCGGCGGTCCTGCCAGTCGACGACGACGTCGCGGTAGCGCTCGTCGTCGCGGGCGACCTCGCGGCCGCGGTCGCGCCCGACCTCGAGCGCGGTGACCAGCCGGTAGCCGCCGTCGGGACGGTGCCGCCGGAGGATCTCGGTGCGCAGGGCGAGCAGGTCGTCCTGGCTCCCCCCGCCGTCGAGGCCCTTGTCGATGACGAAGACGACGTCGGCCCGTTGCAGGGCGCGGACCGCCTGGAGGGTCAGGTGGTCGGGGTCGCCCGCCCCGATCCCGATCACGAGCACCGTGCGCACACCGTGACCGTAGTGGACGGCGCGTGCGGTCCTCCCCCACCGGGTGCGGGGACGGGCGGGGGCGTCGCGCCGCGTCGTCACGCCGCGTCGTCACTCGGTAGGGTGACGGTCACCGCCGACCGATCTCGCGCCGCACCCCGGGAGGCCACGTCACCGTGAGCACCAGCACGCCCCTCACGATCGGACACCTCGTCGAGTCCCTCGAGGACCACGGCGTCGCCGCCGCGCTCGGCGACCTCGCCGCCGCCGGCCCGGACGCCGGGTTCCGCGTCGTCCTCGTCGCGCTGGCCCCGTCCGGCCATTCCGCCGTCGCCGACCGCGTCGCGCGCGCCGGCGTCGCCCCGGTCGAGCTGAACGTCGCGCCGTGGGACCCCCGGGCGGTCACGAAGGTGCTCGCGGTGTTCCGGGCCCACGGCGTGGACCTCGTGCACACCCACGGGGCCCGCCCCGACGTCGTCGGCTCGGCCGCGGCGGCCCGGCTGCGGGTCCCGGCCGTGTCGACCCTGCACCACATCCACGAGCACCCCGCCGACCGCGGCGACCAGCTGCGCCGCACGGCACGGACGATGGCGCGCAAGCGGTTCATGACGCGCACGATCGCCACCTCGGTGCTGCAGCGGGACTGGTACCGCCGCGCGGCCGGGTCCACCGAGGGGCTGTCGGTGATCCCCGACGGCGCCGCGGACCCCGGCGAGGGCACGGTGCAGGAGCGGCTGCGGCTGCGCCACGGGCTCGGCGTCGACGAGAACGAGGTCGTCGCCGTCTCCGTGGCCCCGATGCGCCGCGGCCGCGGCCAGGACCTGCTGCTCGACGCCGTCGCCGAGATCGGCCCGGACGAGCCGCTGACCGTCGTCCTCGGCGGCGACGGCCCGCTGCGCCCCTGGCTGGAGTCGCGGGTGGCCGCCGACGACGCGCTGTCCGGCCGGGTCGCGTTCCGCCGCAGCGCGGACCCGGTGGAGCTGCTGCGCGCCGCCGACGTGCAGCTGCACACCACCCGGCACGACACGATGCCGCGGATGCTGCTGCTCGGCCAGGGCACCGCCACCCCGGCCGTCGCGACCCGGGTCGGCGGCATCCCGGAGATCGTCACCCGCGACACCGGCGCGCTGACCCCGGTCGACGCGACCCGGATCGCCGACGAGCTCGTCCGGCTCGTGCGCGACCCGGACCTGCGCGCCCGGCGCGGGGCGGCCGCGCGGGCGCGGTTCCTGCAGCGCTTCGAGTCCTCGGTGTGGGCGGCCTCGCTCGGCGACGTCTACCGCAGCGCCGCCGGCGTGGCCGGGGCACCGGCACCGGCCGAGCTCGACACCCCGGAGCCGGTGGGTCGGGGCTGAGCCGCTCGACGGCCACCCGGTCCCCCGGCTGCACCGGACCGGCCCCGCCGGGGCTGCCGGTGAGTCGGGACCGGCCTGGGCCGGGCGGTCAGGGCCGGGTCAGCGGCGGGCAGGTCCCGCCCTCGGCGAGCACGTCGCGCCGGCTGCGGACGTAGAGCATCGGCCCGCCGGCGAGCCCGCGCAGCTTGCGGGCGGCGGCGCCGCTGGGCAGCGCGCCCGCGTCGGCCGGGGCCGCGACGGCCTCGGCCGGTGCCTCGGCCACGACCACGCCGCCCGGCCCGCGCCGCGACGGTGCGACCGGCGGGCGGGCCGCCGGTCCGGTCGTCCGGCGCACCGGCAGGACGGTGCCGGAGCCGGGCTCACCGCCGGACTCGCGGCGCACGATGTCGCGCAGCCGTCCCAGCGCGGCCGGGAACCGGCGCACCGCCAGCCGCCGCGCCCGCGGGTCGAGCGCCACCTTGCCCAGGAAGGCGCCCAGCCCGAGCGCGTAGCCGCCCATCTGGTCGCGCAGCTCGCCCGCCGAGGGGCGGTGGTGGTGCCAGACCCAGGCCGAGGGCAGGTAGGCCAGCGTCCCGCCGTCGAGCACGATGCGCACGAGCAGCTCGATGTCCTCGCCGCCGCGGGTGGGCCGGCCGGGGCCGAGCGCCTCGTCGAAGCCGCCGAGGGCGCGGACCGGTGCGGCGCGCACGGCCATGTTGGCGCCGATCCCGAACAGCCCCGGGGAGAACGGGAAGACCGGCGAGTCCGCGGGCGGGTCGTCGAGCCGGAACCGGCGTGGCAGGAACCCCTTGTTCCAGGCCAGCGCGACGTCCGCGGCCCGCTCCTCGGCCGTCTCCAGGCGCGCGGCGAGCACCGGCCCGCTCAGCGCGCTCAGGCCCGGGTCCTCGGCGAACGCCCCGGCGATGCGCGAGGCCCAGCGCGGGTCCGGCTCGGTGTCGTCGTCGGTGAACGCGACGATCGCGGTCGCGGCCTCGGCCAGCCCGCGGTTGCGCCCGACGGAGACACCGCGGCGCGGCTCGCGCACGTAGCGCACGCGCGGGTCGGCGCACTCGCGCACGACGTCGCGGGTCCGCTCGTCGGGCGGGTCGTTGTCGACGACGAGCACGGTCACGGCCGGGTGGTCGCCGGCCAGCACGGCGGCCAGGCAGCGCCGCACGCTCTCCGGCCGCCCGCGGGTGGCGACGACGACGGTCAGCGGCTCGGCGGACACCGCGGGCTCGGCGGGCGGCTCGGCCCGGGCGGCCGCGGCCGCGGCACGGGCGAGCAGGTCGGCCGGGGCACGGCCCCCGCGCAGCGGGACCTCGACCTGCCCGACGGGGACGCCGCCGTCGGTGACCAGCAGCCGCGCCGCACCGAACCGGTCCGGGACCACGAGGTCGGCGGCCGGCGCACCGGTGTGGTCACGCCCGGCCCGCCGGTGGGCCAGCTCGCCCACCCACACGGGTCCGCGCGATCGGTCGTCCGGCACTGCTGCGCCCCTCCTGGTCGGTCACCGGGCTCCGTCGGCCCCGGTCCGTCGATCCTGCCCCGCCGGGCGCGGTACCGCCGTCCCGTGGTGGGTTCGCACCCCGCGCCCGCACGGTTCACCACCCGCCGTCACGACGGCGGCCGGGCCGGCGGCCCCCGGATCGGCACCGATGGTCGCAGAGGGGGTCGCAACCCCGCCCACCAGGCACGGGACGCCCGGCCGCGCTGCTCCGTCCGGACCGCGCCACGGCGCCCTGCCGGGCGTACCGGCGACCCGGGGACCCCGCCGCGCCGGCCCGGTGCCGCGCCGGGTTCGTCACCTGCTGGGCCGTCCGGGGCGTTCCCGTGCACAGCGCGCGACGCGACCTCCTCCACGGTCAACCGTTCGGCGCAGCGGAACGACCGTACGACTCGAACGGCGCACCGCCCGTACCGCTGGGCGTGCGACAGCCACGCGGGTCGCGCCGGACCGGCCGTTCGCCGCAACCCCGGCGGGCCCGGTCGGCGCGCGAGTCACGGACCGGTTACGGTCCCTGACAGCTGGTCGGCACCTGCCGGCTGGTGCGCCTGGTCGGTCCCCTGCTCCCCGCTGGCCGACACTCCCCCTGGCGCCCACCCAGCACGCAGCGGGGCGGAGCCGTGTCCGGTACGAGAGCCGGGGCCGGTTCCGGGGCGGCGAGGACCCCCGGATGACCACTGCACTGCACCCCCACGAGCTCCCGGCCGACGCCCCCCGACGTCGCCGCGACCGTGACGCCGGAACCGGCATCTCGGCCGCCGAGCTGCTCGCCCGCTACTCCGAGGCCGGCTTCGACACCCCCGTGTCCGGCAGCCGCCGCGCCCGCCGTGCCGCCGGCCCGGACCTGGAGCGCATCGACACCCCCGCCACCGGCCTGCCGGAGAGCGGCCACGGAGACACCGTCGTCACCCGCGACGCGCCGGACACCCCCGCCGGCGTCACCTCGCGGTCCGCGATCGGCCTGATCCGCGGCGGCTCGGACACCGGGCCGCTCGGCCGCAACCCGCGGGCCGTGATCGCCACGATGTCGGCGACGCTGGTCGGCGCCACCGCGGTCATGGGCGTCGTCTCGACGCTCGGCGCGCCGCAGCAGTCGCCGGAGACCACCGCCGACATGGACCTCGCCGGGGCCTCGAACGAGGCCACGATGAAGCTGTCCGTCCCGGCCGCGGGCTCCGAGGACGGCGGCCCCGGCACCAGCGACGCCGCCAGCGCGCTGACCGACGGGTTCGAGCACGTCACCGCGTCGGTGCCGCAGGCGTTCGAGAAGGCCGACGCGGCCCGGATCGCCGCGGTCGCCCAGAAGGAGGCCGCGGTCAAGGCCGCCGAGGCCCGCGCGAAGGCCGCCGAGGCCGCCCGCAACGGCGGCGGTGACGACGGCGACGGCGGCGGCATCGGCGACCTGGTCGGTGGCCTGACCGGCTCGTCCGACGGCGCCCAGGCGCTCGCGCAGGCGAAGAAGCAGCTCGGCAAGCCCTACCAGTGGGGCGCCACCGGCCCGAGCGCGTTCGACTGCTCCGGCCTGATGGTCTACATCTTCGACAAGATCGGCGTCGACCTGCCGCGCACCTCCAGCGCGCAGTCCCAGATGGACGGCACCCCGGTCTCGAAGAGCGAGCTGAAGCCGGGCGACCTGGTGTTCTTCTACTCGCCGGTGAGCCACGTCGGCATCTACGCCGGCAACGGCAAGGTCCTGCACGCCTCCACCAGCGGCGAGCCGGTCAAGTACTCCGACATCGACGCGATGCCGTTCCACAACGCGGTCCGCGTCTGACCGACCGCGTCACCGACGTCCGAGGCCGGTGCCCCTGGGGAGGGGCGCCGGCCTCGACGCATGTGCGGGTCAGAGCGCGCGCAGCCGCTCCGCGACGGCCTCGGGCAGCACGTCGGAGATGAACGCGCCCGCACCGGACTCCGAGCCGGCCAGGTACTTGATCTTCCCGGGGGCCCGGCGGATCGAGTGCACACGCAGGTGCAGCCGGGCGTCGGAGCGGCCGTCGGACTCCAGCACCGGCGCCTGGTTCCAGCCCGCCACGTAGGGCAGCTCGTCGTCGTAGAGGGCGTCGAGGCGGCGCAGCACGTCCAGGTAGAGGTGCGCGAACTCCTCGCGCTGGGCCTCGTCGAGCGCGGGCAGGTCCGGGGTCGGGCGGTGCGGGTAGAGGTGCACCTCGACCGGCCAGCGCGCGGCCTGCGGCACGAACGCCGTCCAGTGCTCCCCGGCGACGACGACCCGCTCCCCCGCCCGCTCGTCCGCCAGCAGGGTGTCGAACAGGTTCTCCCCGGTCGCCTCGCGGTGCGCGGCGACGTGGGCGAGCATCCGCTGCGGGAACGGCGGGACGTAGGGGTAGGCGTAGATCTGGCCGTGCGGGTGGGCCAGCGTCACGCCGATCTCGGCACCCCGGTTCTCGAACGGGAACACGTAGCGCACGCCGGGCCGGGCACCCAGCTCGGCGGTGCGGTCCGCCCACGCCTCCAGCACCAGCCGCGCCCGGGCCGGGGTGAGCCGGGAGAACGGGGTGTCGTGGTCGTCGGTGAAGCAGACGACCTCGCAGCGGCCCGACGCCGCCTGCGGCACCGGGCCCGGCTCGGGCAGCGGCGCGCCCGGCGCCGACCCGAACGACGGGAAGCGGTTCTCGAACGCCACGACGCCGTACTCCGGGCTCGGCACCTCGGTGAGCCGGCCGTCGCGGCTCGGGCACAGCGGGCACTGGTCGGCCGGCGGCTTGTAGGTCCGGTCCTGGCGGTGCGCGGCCATCGTCACCCACTCGCCGGCCAGGGCGTCGTAGCGCAGCTGCGAGGCGGGCTCGACGCGCGGCAGGTCCCGCCGGTCGACGAGGTCGGCCGGGTCGCGCGGAGCGCGACCGGGGTCGTCGAACCAGAGGATCTCGCGGCCGTCGGCCATCCGGGTCGCGAGCTTCTGCACCTTCTGCACGTCCGTCACCTTCCGGGGCGAGCGATGATCACGCGGTCCACCTCGCCCTCGAGGACCGCCCGGTCGGCGTCGGCCAGACCGGAGTCGGAGACCAGCACGTCGGCCTCGGACAGCTCGGCGATCGTGGAGATGCCGACCGTCCCCCACTTCGTGTGGTCGGCGACGACGACGAGCTGCCGGCCGGCGTCGACCAGCGCCCGGTTCGTGTCGCGCTCGGTCAGGTTGGGGGTGGAGAACCCGGCCGCGGCGCTCATGCCGTGCACGCCGAGGAAGACGGTCTCCAGGTTCAGCGACCGCAGCGCGGCGATCGCCACCGGGCCGACCAGCGCCTCCGACGGCGTCCGCACGCCCCCGGTGAGGATCACCGTCGTCCCGCGCGCGTCGGCCCCGCCGGTGTGGAACGCCTCGGCGACGGCGACGGAGTTGGTGACCACGGTCAGCCGCGGGACCGCGGCCAGGTGCTGCGCGAGCCGCCAGGTCGTGGTGCCCGCGGACAGCCCGACCGCCGCGCCCGGGGTGACGAGCTCGGCGGCCGCGGCGGCGATCGCGTCCTTCTCCTCCAGCTCGCACACCGACTTCGCGGCGAACCCGGGCTCGGAGGTGGTGTGCTCGCCGACGGCGGTCGCGCCACCGTGGACCTTGTCGACCAGCCGGCGGCGGGCCAGCACGTCGAGGTCGCGGCGCACGGTCATCTCCGAGACGCCGAGGTGCTCGGCCAGGTCGGACACCCGCACGGCCCCGCGGCTGCGGACCTGCTCCACGATCATCTCGCGCCGCTGCTCGGCGAGCAGGCTCATGGCGACCGGACCGGGCACCGACGGGGCTTCACCCGCACAGAATGCAACACAAACGAACGTGCGGCAAGGCTCGACCGCGCGTGACGCCCCGATCGCGTTCCGGCGTACAGGTCACCGGGAGGTCTCGACATCGCGCGAAAGTGTTCACTTCTGATCGACTGCGGTCTACCTTGTGCGTTGGTCCGTGCAACGTGCCGTCGTGCACCCGTACCCGCGGACCGCACCGCACACGCACTCGACGGCGAGGAGCTTTCCGAGATGGACCATCGCGAGACGGGCCGGCGGGCCCCGCGGACGACCCGGGAGGACGCGGCATGACCGCCCAGGAGGTCCTCCGGCTCAACCCGAACCTGGTCGACTACCTGCTGGTCGCCTTCTACTTCGTCCTGGTGCTCGGCATCGGCTTCGCGGCCCGCCGGTCGGTGTCGTCCAGCCTGGACTTCCTGCTGTCCGGCCGCTCGATGCCGGCCTGGATCACCGGGCTGGCGTTCATCTCGGCCAACCTGGGCGCGATCGAGCTGATCGGCATGGTCGCCAACGGCGCCCAGTTCGGCATCCCGACGGTGCACTACTACTGGCTGGGCGCGATCCCGGCGATGGTGTTCCTGGGCATCGTGATGATGCCGTTCTACTACGGCTCGAAGGCCCGCAGCGTCCCGGAGTTCCTGCTCAAGCGGTTCAACAAGACCACGCAGCGGGTGCAGGCCGTGATCTTCGCGGTCGCGTCGATCCTCATCGCCGGGGTCAACCTGTTCTCCCTCGGCCTGGTGCTCGAGGCACTGCTCGGCTGGTCGCTCTACGTCGCGATCCCGGTCGCCGCGGTCGTCGTGCTCGGCTACATCTCGCTGGGCGGGCTGTCCGCGGCCATCTACACCGAGGTCCTGCAGTTCTTCGTGATCCTCGCGCTGCTCATCCCGCTCACCGTCGCCGGGCTCAACCGGGTCGGCGGCTGGGACGGGCTGACCCGCGCGGTCACCGAGGGCCCGAGCGGCGGTGCCGACCTCAACGCCTGGCCGGGCACCCCGCTGACCGAGATCGCCAACCCGTTCCTGTCGGTGCTGGGCATCGTGTTCGGTCTGGGCTTCGTGCTGTCCTTCGGCTACTGGACCACCAACTTCGCCGAGGTCCAGCGCGCACTGTCGGCCAAGTCGATGTCCGCCGCGCGGCGCACGCCGATCATCGGCGCGTTCCCGAAGGCGCTGGTCGTGCTGGTCATCGTGACCCCGGGCATGATCGCCGGGATCCTGGTCCCGCAGATCGCCGCGGTGAAGACCGGCGGCGGCGACGCCGTGGAGGGCATCACCTACAACAACGCGCTGTCGCTGCTGATGAAGGAGGTCCTGCCCAACGGGATCCTCGGCGTCGCGATCGCCGGCCTGCTGGCCGCGTTCATGGCGGGCATGGCGGCGAACATCAGCTCGTTCAACACCGTGTTCACCTACGACATCTGGCAGGACTGGGTCCGCCCGGACCGCTCCGACCGGTACTACCTGTCGGTCGGGCGGCTGGTCACGATCGTCGGCTGCGTGCTCGCGATCGGGACGGCGTTCATCGCGTCCGGCTCGCAGAACCTGATGGACTACATCCAGTCCCTGTTCAGCTTCTTCAACGCGCCGCTGTTCGCGATCTTCATCCTCGGCCTGTTCTGGAAGCGGATGACCGGGCCCTCGGCCTGGATCGGCCTGCTGTCCGGTACCGCCGCGGCGGTCGTCGTCGACGTCCTGGTCCGGACCGGGGTGTTCTCGATGTCGAGCCAGGCGGGAAGCTTCGTGGGCGCCATCGCGGCCTTCGTGGTCGGCGTCGGCGTCTCGGCGGCGGTCTCGATGGTCACGCAGCCGAAGCCGGACTCCGAGCTCGTCGGCCTGACCTGGAGCCTCACCCCGAAGGAGGCCCGCACGCACTCCACCGAGGGCGACGACGCCGGCTGGTACCGCAGCCCGGGCGTGCTCGGTGCGGTGGTGCTGGCCCTGACCGTCGTCCTCTACGTCGCGTTCGGCTGAGCGGAGACCTGACATGACCGAGAACCACCCCGGCGACCACGCCGGGTCCGACGCCCCGGTCTCCTCGACCGCGGCCAACCTGTTCGACCTGCGGTCGGTGATCGCCCTGCTGTTCGGGGTCTACGGCATCGTCCTGCTGATCATGGGCATCGTCTCGGGCGACGACCCGGAGAACCTGGCCAAGACCGGCGGGACGAACCTCAACCTCGACACCGGGATCGGCATGCTCGTCATCGGTGCGCTGTTCGTGCTGTGGGTGTACCTGCGGCCGCTGCGGCTGGCCCCGCCCACGCAGGACTGACCGCCGCCGGTCGGCCGGGGGTGCTCAGCGCTCCCGGCCGGCCGGGGTCGGGTAGACCGGGTTGAACGCCGCGAGGGTCCAGTCGTCGACCCGGCGGGCCACGCGGGTCAGGCCGGAACGCAGGGTGCGGAGGGTGTCGCTCATGGGTGGTGTTCCCTTCGTCGTCGTACGGGAGCGAGGGAGCCACGCGCCGGGTGGGGCGGGCGGCCTCCTCACCGGACACGTCCAGCATGCACTGAATCGATCCCGACGCGCTGCCGATCGCGAGCGCGGTCACGATGTGAGCCGGGTCGCCGGGGGCGGCACGACGTGCGGGTGATCGCCCGGGACGGCACGCACGAGATCGAGATCGCGCGCTCCCGCTTCCGCTGCACCGTCGCCCGCGTCGACGCCGTCGACGCCGCGCAGGCCGTGATCGACCGGGTCCGCCGTGCCGGTCCCGACGCCACCCACCACTGCACCGCGCTGCGGATCGGCGACCCGGCCACCGGGGACCTGGCCGCCCGCAGCAGCGACGACGGCGAGCCCTCGGGCACCGCGGGCGTCCCGATGCTGGAGGTGCTCACCCGCCGCGGGCTGACCGACGTCGTCGCGGTGGTCTCGCGCTGGTTCGGCGGCACGAGGCTCGGCGCGGGCGGGCTGGTCCGGGCCTACTCCGGGGTGCTCGCCGCCACCCTGGACACCGTCGGCGAGCTGCGCCGCGTGCGTCACCGCGAGCTGCTGCTCGCCGTCGGCCACGACCGGGCCGGACGCCTGGAGCACGACCTGCGGCACTCGCCCTACCGGCTGTGCGGGGTCGAGCACGGCGCCGACGTCACGCTGACCGTCGCCGTGCCCGAGACCGCCACCGGGGCCTTCGCCGCCTGGCTCGCCGAGCACACCGCCGGCGACGTCGAGGCGCTCGACACCGGCCCGCGCGACCTCTACCTACCCTGAGCCCGTGCACATCCGCGACGCGACCGACGACGACCGGCCGGCCATCCTGGCGATCCTGCGCCCGATCTTCGCCGAGGGCCGCACCTACACCGTCCCGCCCGACGCCGACGACGACTGGATCCGGGGGATGTGGTTCCGGCCCGCGCCCGCACGCGTGGTGGTCGCCGTCGAGGGCGACACCGTCGTCGGGACGGCCAAGACCGGCCCCAACCAGCCCGGACCGGGCTCGCACGTGGCGACCGCGAGCTTCGCCGTCGACCCCGCGCGGGCCGGGCGCGGCACCGGGCGCGCGCTCGGCGAGCACGTGCTGGAGCTCGCCCGCGCCGCCGGTCACTCCGCCATGCAGTTCAACGCCGTGGTGCAGACCAACACCCGCGCGGTGGCGCTGTGGCACTCGCTCGGCTTCGCCACCGTCGGCATCGTGCCCGACGCGTTCACCCTCCCCGACGGCACGACCACCGGCCTGCACGTGATGCACCGGAGGCTGTGACGCGGGAGGGACTCCCGCTCGGAGTTAGTCACGCCTACACTTCGTCTTCGTCGGACCTCATCCACGCTGCGGGGGGCGCACATGACGGGTACGGACACCGCGGAGCCGGTGACGGTCGAGCAGCTGCGCCGGCGCGGCTGGCGGGGCCGGCTCGCGGTGCTCGGCCCGGCGTTCGTCGCCGCCGTCGCCTACGTCGACCCCGGCAACTTCGCGACGAACTTCTCCGCCGGCGCCGGCTACGGCTACCTGCTGGTCTGGGTGATCGTCGTCGCGAACCTGATGGCGATGCTGATCCAGTCGCTCTCGGCCAAGCTCGGCCTGGCGACGGGGAAGAACCTGCCCGAGCTGTGCCGCGAGCACCTCACGCCGTGGCGCAACCGGTTCATGTGGGCCCAGGCCGAGCTGGTCGCGATCGCCACCGACCTCGCCGAGGTGATCGGCGGGGCGGTCGCGCTGCACCTGCTGTTCGGGATCCCGCTGTTCACCGGCGGGCTGGTCACCGGGCTGATCGCGTTCGTCCTGCTCGGGCTGCAGTCGCGCGGGCACCGGCCGTTCGAGCGGGCGATCGTGTTCCTGCTCGCGATCATCCTGGTCGGGCTGGTGTCGACCCTGGTGCGCACCGACGTCGACGGCCCGGCGCTGGCCGCGGGCCTGGTCCCCGGCTTCGACGGCATCGGCTCGCTGGTGCTCGCCACCGGCATCCTCGGCGCGACGGTCATGCCGCACGTCATCTACCTGCACTCGGCGCTGACCCAGCGCCGGCTGGTCGCCCGCGGACCGGAGGACACCCGGTTCCTGCTCCGCGTCGGGCGCACCGACATCGTGCTCGGGATGGGGCTGGCCGGCCTGGTCAACCTGTCGATGCTCGTCGTCGCGGCGGCGCTGTTCGCCGGCTCGGCGGTGCCGGGCACCGACACCCTGGAGGGGATCTTCGCCGGGCTGGGCACCGAGCTCGACGCCGTCGCCGCGTACGGGTTCGCGATCGCGCTGCTCGCCTCGGGGTTCGCCTCGTCCGGGGTCGGCACCTACGCCGGGCAGGTGATCATGGCCGGGTTCCTGCGCCGGCGGATCCCGCTGCTGCTGCGCCGGCTGCTGACCCTGGCCCCGGCGCTGGTCGTGCTGGGCCTGGGGATCGACCCGACGCAGGCCCTGGTGCTGTCCCAGGTCGTGCTGTCGTTCGGCATCCCGTTCGCGCTGGTGCCGCTGGTGTGGCTGACCGCCCGCCGGGACGTGATGGGCGGGCTGGTCAACCACCGGGTCACCACGGCCGCGGCGGTCGTCGTCGCCGCGGTCGTGGTGGGACTGAACGGGTTCCTGATCTGGGAGGCCTTCGGCGCCTGAGGCGCGTCAGCTCCCCGTCCAGACGGGGTCGCGCTTCTCGGCGAACGCGGTCGCGCCCTCGCGGGCGTCGGCCGAGGTCAGGACCGGGGTGACGATCGCGTCGTGGCGCTCCCAGCGGTCGGCGCCCCAGCCCGGGCTCTCCCGCACGATCCGCTTGGACGCCGCGACGCCCAGGGGCCCGTTCACCGCGATCCGCGCGGCCAGCTCGAGGGCCGCGTCCAGCGCGGTGCCGTCGTCGACGACCCGGTTGACCAGCCCCGCGGCCTCGGCCCGGGCGGCGTCGATCGGGTCGCCGGTCAGCAGCATCTCCAGGGCGAGCGCCCGCGGCACCCGGTTCGCGAGCTCCAGGGCGCCGCCCGCGGCGGCCACCAGGGACCGCTTCACCTCGGGCACCCCGAACCGCGCCCCCCGCCCGGCGACAACGAGGTCGCAGGCCAGCATGATCTCGAAGCCGCCGGCCAGCGCCCAGCCCTCGACGGCGGCGATCATCGGCGTCGCCGGCGGGGTCTGGGTGATGCCGCACAGCCCGCGCCCGGGCACCGAGGGCCGCTCCCCGCGCAGGAACGCCTTGAGGTCCATCCCGGCGGAGAACACCCCGCCCGCCCCGGTGAGCACCCCCACCCGCAGGTCGGGGTCGGCGTCGAGCTCGTCGACGGCCGCGGCGACGGTGCGCGCCACGTTCTCGTTCAGGGCGTTCTTGGCGCGCGGCCGGTTGATCGTGATCAGCAGGACGCCGTCCCGCCGTTCGACGACCACTTCCTGCTCGGAAGCGGTCAGCTCTGACTGCTCGGTCATGCGCCCACCCTATCCACCAGCGGGACCGAGTGCTCCCAGTCCGCGAGCAACGTCCGCAGCGCGGTCACCAGCGCCAGCGGCTGGTCGATCATCACGTGGTGCCCGGCCCCGGGGATCTCGACGACCGGCGCCGGGCGGCCCATCCGGTCCACGACCATCTCCCCCATACCCGCCGGGACGAGGCCGTGCTCGGCGCGGAACAGCGCCACCCGGCAGCCGGGACGGCCCAGCTGCCCGGGGGTCAGCCCGATCCCCGCGAAGATCGCCGGGTCGAACTTCCAGCTCCAGCCGCCGTCGACGGCCCGCACGCTGTGCTCGGCGATGTGGTCGTGCACCCACGGCAGGTCCCCCGGCTGCGGGGGGATCGTCCGGAACCGGGCCACCAGCGCGGCGCGGTCGGCGTGCACCCGCGCCGGGCCGAACGCGCGCTGCTCGCGGGCCGCCCGCTCCTCCGGCGACCGGTCCCGCACCGGGGAGTCGACGGCGACGGCGCCGGCGAGCTCGTCGCCGTAGCGCTGGGCGGCGGTCAGCGTCACGAACCCGCCCATGCTGTGCCCGATCACGGTCGGGCGCGGGCCGAGACCGGCGGCGGCGATCACCGCGCGCAGCTCACCGGCCCAGCGCTCCAGGTCGTAGGACGGGGCCCGGCCCGAGTCCCCGTGCCCGGACAGGTCGACCGCGACGACCCGCCGGGTCCCCTCGACCAGCAGCGGCGCCACGTGGTCCCACCAGCGCGAGTGCGCCGCGCCGCCGTGTACCAGCAGCACGCCCGGCCCGCCCGGCGCACCCCAGCTCCGGTAGGCGATCTCCACGCCGCCGGCCCGCGTGCGGCCCGGCTCGGCGTCGACGGCGAGGGCACCGGTGAACCAGGCGGGTGGGTCGGCGGGCACGGGAGCACCTCCGGTCGGCGGCGGCGGGCGGACCGTCGCAACGTACCCCGTCCCCAGTTCTGACCATCCGCGGTAACGACCGGCGGCGGAGGGGCGACCGCTGCCACGAGAGGGCCGTGCGGCAGCGGGAGGGACCATGGACGCAGCGAGGACGCCGACGGTGCTGCGCGCCGTGCCCCGCACACCGCGGGCGTGGGCGGGGGTGGACCGGCGCGTGCGCACCGTGCTGGCGGTGCTGGCCCGCGACCCGGGCGCGCCGGTCGCCACCCCGGCCGCGGTCCGGGCCTGGCCGCGGCTGGCCGCGCCGCTGCGCGCGGCCCAGCGGCGGCCCGCCTACGAGCCGGGGCCGTGCCCGGACCTGTGCCTGGTGGCCGTGCTGCCCGACGACGTCGACGCGCTCGGCGGGCTCGCCGCCGCGCTCGGCGCGCTGCGGCTGCCCGGCGCCGACGACGCACCGCTGCGCCGCGCGGCCGCCGCGACGTCCGCGACACCGGCCGCGGTGGTGCAGGAGCTGGCCCGGGTGCACGGGGTGCTCGACCTGGACCTGGGCGCGGAGGGCGAGCTGCTCTACGCGCTGGCCGGGGTCCGGGTCGCCCGCACGACCGGGGTCGCCGCCGCCGCGCACGACGCCGTCGCCGCCCGGGTGGGGGCCATGTGGGCGGCCGGGGAGCCGTACGCGGGCCCGGCGGTGGGCGCGGTGTCCCGGGACGGGTGACCCGCTCCGACTGGACCGTTGTTGACAGGTTTTCTACGATGACGCGGTGTCTCACAGTGATGTGCACGCCGGCACCCGGACGGTCCTGACCACCGACGGGCTCGAGCTCGTCGTCGAGGAGCGGGGCGACCCGGCCGCGCCCACCGTCGTCGCCGTGCACGGCTACCCCGACGACCGCCACGTCTGGGACGCCGTGGCGGCCGACCTCGCCGCCGACCACCACGTGGTCACCTACGACGTGCGCGGGCACGGCGGCTCGGGCGCCCCCGGCGGGCAGGCGGGCTACGACCTGGAGCTGCTCGCCGCCGACCTGCGCGCGGTGTGCGACGCCGTCTCCCCCGGCGAGCCGGTGCACCTGCTCGCCCACGACTGGGGCGCCATCCAGACCTGGCATGCGGTGACCTCCGAGGACGGCGTGCCGTCGGCGCTGGACGGCCGCGTCGCCTCCTTCACCTCGATCTCCGGGCCGTGCCTGGACCACGTCGCGCTGTTCCTGCGCCGGCGCCGTCCCCGCGACCTGCGCCCGGTGCTCGCCCAGGCGCTGCACTCCTGGTACACGCTGGCGTTCCGGCTGCCGGTGCTGCCCGAGCTGATGATCCGCAGCGGGCTGCTGGGCTCGGTCCTGGCCCGCTCCGAGCGGATCCCGCGACCGTCGGTCCGCGACGCCGTGCACGGCTTGGAGCTCTACCGGCGCAACCTCCCGCGCCGCCTGGGGCGGCCCCGCCCGCGGCGCACCGGCGTCCCGGTGCAGATCCTCGCCCCGCGCGACGACGCCTACGTCACCCCGGCGATGGCGACCAGCGCCGCGGAGTTCGCGACGGACCTGCGCGTGCGCTACCTGCCGGGCGGGCACTGGATGGTCCGCAGGCGCCCGGCGGTGATCGCCCGCTGCGTGCGCGAGCTCGTCGCCGCCCCGCGGGGCGGGGACGGCGAGGCCCCGGCGCTGCGCCGGGCCCGCGAGCGGGGCGCCGCGCTGGTCCGCACCGGGGGACGGCCGGACCGGGCGTCGCGCTGGGCGGGCGGGCTCGCCGTCGTCACGGGGGCGGGCAGCGGGATCGGGCGCGAGGTCGCGCTGCGGGTCGCCGAGCTGGGCGGGCGGGTCGTCGTGGCCGACGTCTCGGCCGAGGGCGCCGCGGGCACGGTCGCGCTCGTCGAGCGCCGGCACGGGCCGGGCCGCGCGGTCGCCGAGGTGCTCGACGTCGCCGACGAGGACGCCGTCGCCGCGCTCGCCGGGCGGGTCGCGGCCGAGCACGGGGTCCCCGACCTCGTCGTCAACAACGCCGGGATCGCGGTGGCCGGGCCGTTCGCCGACACCACCGCCGCGGAGTGGCACCGCATCGTCGACGTGAACCT
Source organism: Pseudonocardia spirodelae (assembly GCF_037727765.1). Lineage (NCBI taxonomy): Bacteria > Bacillati > Actinomycetota > Actinomycetes > Pseudonocardiales > Pseudonocardiaceae > Pseudonocardia > Pseudonocardia spirodelae. The sequence goes on from NZ_JBBJUP010000009.1 coordinate 117,560, forward strand.
GTGGGGCGTGGTGCACGGCTGCCGGCACTTCGGCGCCCTGCTCGCCGCGCACGGCGAGGGCGGCACGATCGTCAACACCGCCTCGGCGGCCGCGTACCTGCCGTCCCGGTCGCTGCCCGCCTACGCCACCACCAAGGCCGCGGTGCTGATGCTCTCCCAGTGCCTGCGCGCCGAGCTGGGCCGCGCCGGGGTCGGGGTCACCGCGCTGTGCCCGGGCTTCGTCGACACCCCGATCGTCGCCGCGACCCGCTTCGCCGGCACCGACGAGGACACCCAGGCCGCGCGGCGCCGCACCACCGCCGCCGCCTACACCCGTCGCGGCTACACCCCGCAGCGCGTGGCGGCCCGGCTGGTCCGCGCCGTCGAGCGCGACCTGCCCGTCGCCCCGGTGACGGCCGAGGCGCACCTCGGGCTGCTCGCGTCGCGGCTCTCGCCCGGGCTCGTCCGCGCGCTGGCCCGCGTCGACGGCGCCCGCTGACCCCCGCCCCACCCGGAAGGAGCCACCGTGACCGAGGACCGCATCTCCCTGCAGGCGCGCGACGTGCACTTCGACTTCGACGGACTGCGCACCGACTGGATCCCCGGCGAGCCGTTCGCCTCGCACCTGATCGACGTCCTGCACCTGCTGCTGCCCGAGGGCGAGCGCTGGTTCGTCGAGGTGTTCTCCCAGGCCCTGCCCCTGGTCCGCGACGAGGCGCTGGCCGAGGACGTGCGCGGGTTCATCGGCCAGGAGGCCGTGCACGCGACGTCGCACCAGGGCGCGCTGGACCACCTCGTCGCGGCCGGTGTCGACGTCACCCGCTACGTCGAGCAGGTCGAGTGGATCTTCGGTGAGCTGCTGGGCGAGCGCGGCCTGACCGGCGACGAGGCCCGCGCGTGGCTGGTCGAGCGGGTCGGCATGATCGCCGCGATCGAGCACTTCACCGCGGTGCTCGGCTCCTGGATCATCGACTCCCCCGCCCTCGACGGCGCCGGGGCCGACCCGCAGATGCTGGACATGCTGCGCTGGCACGGCGCCGAGGAGGTCGAGCACCGCAACGTCGCCCACGACCTGTACGTCCACCTCGACGGCCGCTGGCTGCGCCGGGTCCGCGCGATGCTCGTCACCGGCCCGGCGCTCGCCTCGCTGTGGGCCGACGGCACCCGGCACCTGTGCGCCCGCGACCCGCACCTGCGCGGGACGCCGCAGCGCCGGGCCCGGGTACGGGACTACCTGCGCGCCGCCCGCCGCGGCCTGGTGCCCGGCCCGTGGCTGTTCGCCCGCGCCGTGCTGACCTACCTGAGCCCGCGCTTCCACCCCGACGCGCACGGCGACACCGACGCCGCCGTCGCCTACCTCGCCGTCTCCCCCGCCGCGCGGGCCGCCGGGACCGGGCACCCCGCCGGGGGCACCGGCACCGGTCCCGGCACCGCTGACGGCACCGGCGGGGCCGCCGCGTGACGCCCCCGCTGCGCACCGGCCGGGTCGCGCCGCCGCCGCACCCGCACCGCGGGGCGACGGCGCTGTCCGCGCTGACCACGCTGACCGCCGGCCTCGCGACGGCCGGGGCGCGGCGCCGCCGACCGGTCACCGAGGTCGACCGCACCGTGGCCGTGACCGTCGGCGCCGTGACCCGCCCGTGCCGCGACGTCGCGGTGCTCGACCTGGTCGGCGACGGCGACGGCGACCTGCCCGCGTGGCGGCCGGGTGCGCACGTCGACGTCGAGCTGCCCTCGGGACTTCTGCGCCAGTACTCGCTGTGCGGGGACCCCGCCGACCGGCGCCGCTACCGCATCGCGGTGCGCGCCGTCCCCGGCGGCAGCGGGTCGGCGCAGGTGCACGCGCTCACCCCGGGCACCCGGCTGCGCCTGCACGGCCCGCGCAACGCGTTCCCGCTGGCCACGGCGCCGGCGTACCTGTTCGTGGCGGGCGGCATCGGGATCACCCCGATCGCGCCGATGGTCCGCGACGCGCACGCCGCCGGTGTGGAGTGGCGGCTGGTGCACACCGGACGGGACCTCGCGTCGATGCCGCTGTCGGACGAGCTGGCCGCGCTCGCGCCGGACCGGGTGCTGCGCCGTCCCGACGACGCCGGCGGACCGCCGTCCGCCGGGGCCCTGCTCGCCGGCGCCGACCCCGAGGCCGCGGTCTACTGCTGCGGGCCGCCGCCGATGATCGAGGCGCTGCGCGCGGCGCTGCCGGCCGGGCAGCGCTTCCACTCCGAACGCTTCTCCCCGCCCCCGATCCGCGACGGCCGCCCGTTCACCGTGGCGATCGCCGGCGGCCCCGAGATCGCGGTGCCCGCCGACCGCACGGCGCTCGACGCCGTGCGCGAGGTCCGCCCGGACGTGCCGTACTCGTGCCGGCAGGGCTTCTGCGGCACCTGCCACGTGCGGGTGCTGGAGGGGACCACCGTCGCCGACCCGGCCGGGCCGGGCCGCACCGCGCTGTGCGTGGGCCGCGCGGCGGGCGAGCGGATCGTCGTCGACCTCGGCCGGTGACGCGGTGTCCGTACGCTGGCCGGTGATGCCCCCGCCGGACGCCCCCACCCGATCCCCGCGACGGATGTCGCCGCAGGCGCGGCGCGCCCAGCTCGTGTCGGCCGCGCTGGACCTCTACGGCGCGCGCTCGCCCGAGGAGGTCGCCGTCGAGGACGTCACGCGCGCCGCGGACGTGTCCCGGGCGCTGTTCTACCGGTACTTCTCCGGGATGGAGGAGCTGCACGTCGCAGCGCTGGGCAGCGTCGCCGACGAGCTCATCGACCGGGTCGCGCTGCCCGGCGACGGCGCGCTGGACGACCAGCTGGCCGACGCGCTGGACGTGTTCCTCGACGTCGTCGGGCGGCACTCGCGCGCCTACGTCGCGCTGCTGCGCAGCGGCTCGGTCGTCTCGACCGGCGAGACCGACGCGCTGGTCGACGGGGTGCGCGACCACATCGTGGACCTGCTGTGCGTGCGCGGCGGGGTGCCCGAGCCGAGCGCGCTGCAGCTGATGACGCTGCGCGGCTGGGTGGCGCTGGTCGAGGGCTCGGTGCTGGCGTGGCTGGAGGCGGGGCGGGTGCCGGACCGGTCGGGGCTGCGGGACTGGCTGGTCGCCCAGCTGTTCGCGATGCTCGGGGTCACCGTCGCGCGCGACGGGGACGCTCAGTTCTCCACGACGCCCAGCGCGTTCGGCACCAGCCGGTAGGCGTCCTCGGACGGGGTGTTCACGACCTGCCCGCGGAACACCAGCGTCGACGAGCCGCCACCGTCGAGGTTGACGCCGTCGACCGCGCCCGCGCGGCGCAGCTGCTCGGCGGTCTCGGCCAGCGTGATCCCGACCGAGGTGGACTCGCGGCCGTCGGCGGTGAGCAGGACCAGACGTCCCTGCGCGGTGTAGCCGGCGGCGCTGCGCGGGTCGCGCGAGCGGGTGTCGAGCCCGGCGACGGGCGCGCCGTCGCGCAGGATCGGGCTGCCCCCGACGGCGGTGCGCGGCGGTGTCCCGGACTCCGCGGTGAGCTCCTGGCGGACGGTCACCCGGTCGCCGACGGCGAGCGCCCGCAGCGCCGCGGCGCCCCGGTCGCGCCCGGCGAGGACCTGCTCCCCGGCCGGGACCGGGCCCGCGCCGGGCGGGCGGACGGCGGTCACCGCGCCGTCGCGCACGACGACCTCGACCCGGTCCGGCGCGCAGGGCGCGTCGCGGTCGGTGTCGCTGCCGCACAGGGCCGCGGCGCGGTCCCCGGCCCAGTCCGGGGTGAACAGCCCGATCCCGTCGACCGGCACGGCGTAGGCGTTGAGGGTGTCGACGCCGATCCGGCCGCCCGGGCCGGTCGCCGACGCGGCCAGGGTGAGCCGGTCCAGCCGCGGCGTGCCGTCGGCGTCGACGGCGAGCACGTCGCCCTGCCGGGTGCCGGGGACGGCCGGCGCGTAGCGGCGCCCGGGCGGGACGGCGGAGGTGAGGGCGCGGCCGTCGCGCACCGAGGGGCCGGCCGGTGCGTTGCTGCGGGCGAGGTCGAAGAAGTCGCCGTTGATCGCCGCGGCGGCGCCGCCGCGCTGCGCGTGGGCCGGGACCGAGGACCGCTCCCCCACGGTCGCCCCGGTGAGCAGGGTGGCGCGCAGCTCGGGGCGGCGCAGGTCGGCGACGACGACGTCGACGGTCACCGGCCCGGCCGGGGTGTCGACCCGCTCCTCGCGGTGGGTGATCGCGGGCGCCTGCGCGGCGACGGGTTCCGCGGTCGCGGCGACCGGGGCCACGCGGACGGGGACGGCGGACGCCCGCGGGGTGACCGGCACCAGCAGGCCGATCGCCAGCGCGGCCGCCACCACCGCGCCCCGGCCGCCCGTCCACCCCGCCATGCCCGCACTCCCCCGGTCGACACCCTGATCGGGACCGAGGTGACCACGGCGGGACCGGGCCGGCGCGCGACGTCACGCGTCGGTGGTGCAGGGCCACCCGGTCGGGGCCGGGAACCGGCTCCGGCGGGCCCGGGGCGCCACGGAACGCGACCACGACCGGGCGCCGCCGCGGTGATCGGCGGGAGTGGAGCGACGGGGCGGGTCGGCTGCACCCTGCGCTCCACTCCCGGCGATCACGCGGGCCGCGACGGGAGCGTGCGGTGCGCCGAACCGGGGTGGTCCTCCGCCAGCCGGGCGCCGTCGCCGGTGCCGTAGCGCTCGCGCAGGGTGGGGCCGCCGGCGTCGGCGGGGGCCGGCATCCGGCCGCGGCGGCGCAGCTCCGGCACGACGTGGGTCACGACGTCGCGCATCGTCCCGGGCGTCACGGCGTAGGCGAGGTTGAACCCGTCGAGGTCGGCCTCGTCGGCCCAGCGCTCCAGCTCGTCGGCGACGGTGGCCCCGGACCCGACGACGACCGGCCCCCGCCCGCCGACGGTCACGAACTCGGCGAGCTCGCCGACGGTCCAGTCGCGGTCCGGGCCGGTGAAGGACGCGAGCGCCGAGCGGGTCGACTCGGTCTGCACGTACTCGAGCTTCTGCTCCGGCGAGGCGCCGGACAGGTCGACCCCGGACCAGCCGCCGAACAGGGCCAGCGCGGCCTCGGGGTCGGTCAGCGCCAGGTACTCCCGCAGCGTCGCGCGGGCGGCCTCGTCGGACTCCCCGGCGATCGCGGTGAGCATCGCGAAGATCCGCACGGAGCGCGGGTCGCGTCCGGCCCGCCCGGCCTCGGCGCGCACCGCGTCGACCGAGCGGCGCACCACCGCGGGCGAGGGACCGGACACGAAGACCGCCTCGGCGTGCGTCCCGGCGAAGCGGGCGCCGCGCGGGGAGGCGCCCGCCTGGAAGATCACCGGGGTGCGCTGCGGCGACGGCTCGCACAGGAACGCGCCGGGCACGTCGAACCAGCGGCCGTGGTGGCCGACGTCGCGCACCTTCGACGGGTCGGTGAACACGCCGCGCTCGCGGTCGCGGACCACGGCGTCGTCGGCCCAGGAGCCCTCCCACAGCTTGTAGCAGACCTGCAGGAACTCCTCGGCGAGCTCGTAGCGCTCGTCGTGCGGGATCTGCCCGGAGCGGCCGAGGTTGCGCGCCGCGGAGTCCAGGTAGGACGTGACGACGTTCCAGGCGACCCGGCCGCCGGTGAGGTGGTCGAGCGTGGTGAACCGCCGGGCCAGCGCGTAGGGGTGCTCGTAGGCGACCGACACCGTCACCCCGAACCCGAGGCGCGACGTCACCGCCGCCATCGCCGGGACCAGCAGCAGCGGGTCGGCCAGCGGCACCTGCGCCGCGGCGCGGACGGCCGCGTCGCGGGAGCCGCCGTACACGTCGTAGACGCCGAGGACGTCGGCGAGGAACAGCGCGTCGAACCCGCCGTCCTCCAGCATCCGGGCCAGCGACGTCCAGTGCGCCGGGTCGGTGTAGCGGTGCCCCTCGTCGGACGGGTGGCGCCACAGCCCGGCGGACTGGTGCCCGACGCAGGCCATGTCGAAGGCGTTGAGCAGGATGCGGCGGCTCATGCGGGCACCTTCTCGCGGTCGTCGCGCAGCCGGTCGCGGTGGGTCTCGGGCAGCAGCACCGTCGACACGACGCACACCGCGAACAGCACCGCCAGGTAGGCCCAGATCAGCCAGGGCCGCCCGCCGCCCGCGTAGAGCAGCGCGGTCGCGACCAGCGGCGTCGTCCCGGCGACGACGGAGCCGACCTGGTAGCCCAGCGAGGCGCCGCTGTAGCGCACGCGGGTGTCGAACAGCTCGCCGTACCAGGCGGCCTGCGGGCCGTACATGGCGTCGTGGAACAGGTTGACCAGCACGACCATGCCGAGCACGACCAGCACTGTGGAGCCGGTGTCGAGCAGCAGGAAGAACACCCCGAGGAACAGCGGCGCCCCGACCGCGCCCACCAGGTACACCGGGCGGCGGCCGATCCGGTCCGACAGCACCGCCCACAGCGGCGTCGAGACCAGCCCGACGGCCGAGGCGACGATGACCGCCGTGAGCCCCGCGGTCTCCGACGCGGACGTGCCCTGCGCCAGGTAGGTCAGCGCGAACGTGGTGGCCAGGATGTAGAGCGCGTTCTGCGCGATCCGCGACCCGATGGTCAGCAGCACCGTGCGCCGGTCGGTGCGCAGCACCTCCAGCACGGGGCGGCGGGCGAGCCGGCCGGCGTCGCGGGCCTCGGTGAACACGGCGGGATCGGCCAGGCGCAGCCGGATCGCCAGCCCGACCACCACCAGCACGATGCTCAGCAGGAACGGGATCCGCCACGCCCCGGCCAGGAACGCCTCCCGGCCGGCGACGGCGAGCACGCCGGTGTAGACGCCCGAGGCGAGCAGCATCCCGGCCGCCGAGCCGATCTGCGGGAAGCTGCCGAAGAAGCCGCGCCGCCGCGCGTGCTCCTCGCCCGAGGCGTGCTCGACGGCCATGAGCACCGCCCCGGCCCACTCCGCGCCGACCGCCAGCCCCTGCAGCAGGCGCAGCACGACCAGCAGCACCGGCGCGAGCAGCCCGGCCGCCGGGTAGGTGGGCAGCAGCCCGATGAGCGTCGTCGCCGCGCCCATCAGGACCAGCGACCCGACCAGCACGGCGCGCCGCCCGACCCGGTCCCCGAGGTGCCCGGCGACGACGGCGCCGACCGGCCGGGCGCCGAACCCGACCGCGTAGGTGGCGAAGGAGGCGAGCACCCCGGCCGCCGGGCTGACGTCGCTGAAGAACAGCGGCGCGAACACGAGGGCGGCGGCGGTGGCGTAGAGGTAGAAGTCGTACCACTCGATGGTGGTGCCGACGAGGCCGGCGACGGCGGCGCGGCGCGGGGTTGCCCCGGGGCGCGCGGCGGTGCCGGAGGTGGTGCTGGACATGGGTGGACCTGCCGGAGGGGTCGACGGGCCGCGGGGCGGCCCGGTGCGGGAGGGGCTGACGTCGGGGTCAGCGACAGGCGTGCGACGACAGGCGGCCGTGGTCCAGCCACCGCCGCCGGGTCAGCTCCGTGCGCTCCACCCGCTCAGCCGAACAGACGACCCCGCTGCGGCGCAACGGATGGTGAGCGAGCGCTCCGTGCCCGCGCCGGGTTCCCGCGCTCCGGGGTCACGACACCTAGTCCGCGAGGTCCGCGGGCGGGGCGGGCCAGCGCTCCAGCACGTGGTCCGGGTAGTCGCCCGAGACGGTGCCGGGGAACGCCGGCGGGCGCTTCTCCAGGAACGACGTGACGCCCTCGGCGACGTCGCGGCCCTGCCCGAGGTGCGCGATCGCGGCGGAGTCTGCGCGGTGCGCGTCCCACGGCGACGGCGCGCCGAGCATCCCCCACAGCAGCTGGCGGGTCAGCGCCACCGACACCGCGGAGGTGTTCTCGGCGATCTCGCGGGCGATGCCGTACGCGGCGCCGAGCAGCTCGTCGTCGGGCAGCACCCGCGACACCAGGCGCCCGTCGAGGGCCTCGGCGGCGTCGAACACCCGGCCGGTGGCGGCCCACTCCATGGCCCGCGAGATCCCGACGATCCGCGGCAGGAACCAGCTCGACGCGGCCTCGGGGACCAGGCCGCGGCGGGCGAACACGAACCCGAACCGGGCGGACGCGCCGGCGAGGCGGACGTCGGCGGGCAGCGTCATCGTGGCGCCGATGCCGACCGCAGGGCCGTTGACGGCGGCGATCACCGGGGTGCGCAGCGACGCCATCCGCATGGTCACGGTGCCGCCGCCGTCGCGCGGGGCGCCGCCGATGGTGCCGACGCCGGCGCGGTCGGCGGCGCGCCGGGGGTCGGTGGGGTCGAAGGATGCGCCGCCGTGGCCCAGGTCCGCGCCAGCGCAGAACCCGCGCCCGCGCCCGGTCAGCACGATCGCGCGGACGTCCTCGTCGGCGTCGGCGGTGTCGTAGGCGGCGATGAGCTCGCGGGCCATCGTCGGGGTGAAGGCGTTGAGCTTCTCGGGCCGGTCGAGCGTGATCGTGGCGACCCGGTCGGTGACGTCGTAGGCGATCTGGGTGAAGGCGGGAGCGGCGGTGCTCATGATCGGCGAGTCTGCCCCGCCGGGGCCGCGGGCGACAGGGGCGGCCGCCCCGCGGTGCCGCGGGACCGGGCCGGAGGACGTCAGGACACGTGCGGCCGGTCCCCGCCGCGCACGACGCCGCCGTCGTCGGCGGGTTCGAACCGGCGGGTGCGGACGGTGACCCCGCCCTCGGGGCGCCCGCCCGCGATGCGTGCCGCGCGGATGCAGGCGTGGGTCCACATGTTCAGCTGCACCTCCTTGGCGACGCGCAGCCGGTTGTAGAGCAGGTGCGACAGCCGGTCCCCGGGCCGCGCCCAGGACTCGATGTCGAAGCGCAGCAGGTCCGGCCGGTCGGTGTCGCGGCGGGTGCGGAACTCGATGCGCCCGGCCTCGAGGTGCCCGCGCAGGGTGACGAACGCGAAGGCCGACTTCCCCGCCGAGCAGACCCGGACCGGGCCGTCCCACGGGCCGGGCATGCGGATGAGGAACTCGTCGCCGACCGCCATGTGCCCCGGCTCCCCGCGGGTGCGGCGGAACACCGCAAACTCCGGGGACCACCGGTCGGGGTCGGCGGCGAGGCGCTCGATCAGCTGCTCGGGGGACAGCCGCGAGCCGCGGATGCGCACCGAGTAGCGGCGGTGCAGCAGGGTGCCGTACCCGTCCGACGGGCGCTGCACGTCGGCGTCGTCGGCGCCGCGGGGCGCGGCCGGCGGCAGGTCGCCGAGGTCACCGGCGACGTCGCTGCGGTGGATCGGCGTCGTCCGCCAGAAGTAGCGCCAGGACACCAGCGCGCAGCCGACCGGCCAGCGCAGCACGGCGGCGACGCGCCGGGACCGCAGGTCGCCGGTCACCGGGTCGGGCCGGTGGGTCATCGGGGCCGTCCTCTCATCCGCACATCGCAGCACGGCACCGCGTACCCCGCGAGCGCGGTTACATCCCCCGGGTGCGGGGAAGGACAGGACATGACGGTCGGACGTGTCCTGCACCGCGCCGGGCTGCGCGGTGCCCAGCTCCAGTGGTTCTCCCTCGGCTCGGTGGGCCTGTCCATCGGGTTGTGGCTGCGCGCGAAGACCGTCGACCAGGACGAGCGCGGCAACGCCGAGCGGCGCGCGATCTTCGTCGGGCTGTGGCCGTCGATGTTCTGGCTGATCGGTGACTCGATGCGCCGCGAGGAGAAGGGTCCCCGTCGCACGTGAGCCGCCCGGATCCCGAGCACCGCCGCGCCGATCTCGACGGCCTCGCCGCCCGGCCGGTGAACTTCGACGACGCCGAGGCCCCGGCCGACGCCCACGACCCCCGCTGGCACGTCGACCACGGCCGCGCACTCGTCGGGCACGAGACGCCCGGGGACCCGGTGCCCGGCGGGGACTGGGAGCGCGCCTGCGCCGCGCTGCGCGACTACCAGTTCACCGACCCGCGGCGCCTGCGCGGCGCGTTCCGCCCGACCGACCCCCTGATGGGGCGCGACATGCTGCTGGAGGGCCGGTTCGGCCCGCTGCGCTTCCACCTGGGCGTCCGGGTGACGGCACTGGTCGACGAGGTCCGCGACGGCCGCCGCGTCTGGGGCTGGACCTACGAGACGCTGCAGGGCCACCTGGAGCGCGGCCGGCTCACCTACGAGGTGGTCAAGGACCTCACGACCGGCGACGTCGAGTTCGTCATCCGCGCCTTCTCGCGCCCCGCGCACATCCCCAACCCGCTCTACCGGCTCGGGTTCGGGCTGTTCGGGCGCGCGGTGCAGCTGGAGTTCTACCACCGCGCCGGGCAGCGCGTCCGCGACCTCGTCGCGGCCGCCGGGCGGGGCCGCCCGCTGCCGCAGCCGGTGCCGGGACCCGACGGCATCACCGTCGCACCGCAGGGCAGCGGCCGGCACTGGACGGACCGGGTCGCGGTACTGGTCCGTCATCCCGGAACATAGACCGACGATGAGCGAGGAGATCCGCCGCCCGAACCCGGTCCGCTGGCTGGCCTACGCCTTCGGTGCCCGCCTGCCGCGGCGGCACCGGCGCTGGGTGCTGCACGACGTCACGACCCGCACCTGGGTGCTGCGCCACCTGAGCCGCACCGCGGTGCAGCTGCTCCCGCTGCTGGTCGTGCTGTACCTGGTCGTGCCGGGCCCGTCGTGGGTGCGGCTCGGCGCGATCGCCTCCGGCGCGGTGATCGGCTTCTTCTACTCGACGGTCTACATGGTGGAGGCCTGCGAGACCCGGGTGATGAAGGCCGGCTACCCGGTCGGCGCGGCGGCCTCGACCCGCGAGGCGCGCCGGGCCGAGCAGCACGTCGAGGCCCGGCTGCGCCACGACGAACAGTTCCGCGACGAGCGCAGACGGCACGACCGCCGCGGCTGAGCACGGCGGTCGTGTCCGGTCAGGGGATGACGACCGGCCCGGTCCCCGGCGCCGGGTCGTCGGCCCAGCGGTGCCCGGTCTCGCGCGGGGTGACGCCGTGGTCGGCCCACGCGGCGAGCAGCTGCGCGACCTTCGCGTGCATCACGGTGCGGAGCTTGTCGAACGAGGTCTCCGGGTCGTCGTCGACCTGGCCGAGCAGCAGCCACCAGGCCCACGCGACGGCGCCGGCGTTCGCGACGAAGTCCGGCAGCACCGGCACGCCGCGGGCGGCGAGCATGGCCTCCGCCTCGGGCGTGGTCGCGGCGTTCGCGGCCTCGACGACGACGCGTGCGCGGACGTCGTAGGAGTTGTCCGGGGTGATCGCGTAGGAGATCGCCGCCGGGACGAGGATGTCGACCTCGGCGGACAGGATCGCGGTGCGCGGCAGCTGCTCGACGCCCGCCGGGAGCCGGGAGCGGTCGATCTCGCCGAAGCCGTCGCGCAGCGCCAGCAGCGCCGGGACGTCGAGCCCGTCGGCGCAGTGCAGGGTGCCCGCGGCGTCGGCCAGCGTCGTGACGCGCATGCCGGCCTCGTGCAGGTAGAACGCGGCCGCGCCGCCCATCGTGCCGACGCCCTGGATCGCGACCGTGGTGTCGGCCGGGACCTGGCCCCAGGAGACGGCGGAGGCGAGGCAGGCGTGGGCGACGCCGTAGCCGCCGATCACGTCGCCCAGCTCGAACCCGCCGTCGACCTCGGCCTTCAGCCCGGTGCGCACCCGCTGCAGGGTGGCCGCCGGGTCCGCGGCGCGGCTGATGGCGGCGTGGTAGCTCTGCCCGAGACCGAGGGACTCGAAGACCTCGTCGATGAGGTGCTGCGGGACGCCGAGGTCCTCCGCGGTCACCCAGTGCGCGTCGATCCACGGGCGCATCGCCTCGCAGAACCGCCCGAGCACCTCGACGGCGCGCGGGTCCTTCGGGTCGAAGTCGATGCCGCCCTTCGCCCCGCCGATGGGCAGGTCGAACGTGGCGGTCTTGTTGGCCATGCCGCGCGCCAGGTCCTCGACCTCGGACAGCGTGCAGCCGGCCCGCATGCGGGTGCCGCCGGTCGCGAGGCCGGCGCGCAGGGTGTGGACGACCAGGTAGCCGACGGCGCCGGTCACGGAGTCGTTCCACTGCAGGCGCATGTAGGGCTCGGGACGGCGGACGACCGGGGTGACCGCGGGTGCCGCGGCGCCGGGGACGTGGGGGACGGCCGTGGCCGCGGTCTGCGGGGTACCCCCGGCCGGGTTCTGCATCGTCGTCATGGCGACCCACCTCCTTGTCGTGCTGCACCGGTCGTCGCCACCTGGGGACGCGCGGTCTGCCGTTCGTGGACCTCGTCGTCCCCGGTCGCCTCGTTCGCCGACCGATGGCCCCAGGTTGCGGGCGCGGGCGCCCCGGCGTCCATTTACGGATCATTCACGGCGCTGTTCACCGTTCCTGCACAGCGCAATAAGCTCCTCCACATGGAGCTGTCCCTGCCGCGGCTGCGGATGCTGCGTGAGCTGCACCGGCGGGGGACGATCACCGCGGCGGCCACCGCGCTGCACTACACCGCGTCGGCGGTGTCCCAGCAGCTCGCACAGCTCGAACGCGACGTCGGGACCCGCCTGTTCGAACGGCGGGGACGGCGGGTCCAGCTCACCGACCTCGGGGTCCTGCTGGCCGAGCACGCCGAGGAGATCCTCGCCTCGGTGGAGCGGGCCACCCAGGCGCTGGAGGAGGCCGGGGAGACCGTTGCGGCCAAGCTCACAGCGGGGGTCTGGGCCTCGGTCGCGTCCGGCCTGCTGCCCGACGCGCTGACCGCGCTGGCGCGCACCCACCCCGGCATCGAGGTGCGCACCCGCGAGCTCGCGCCGGAGGCGACGGCCGCCGCGGTCCGCGACGGCGCGCTCGACCTGTCCTTCGTCATCGACTACTCCAACTACCCGATGACGTGGGACGCGGGCCTCGAACGCGCCGTCATCGCGGTCGAGCGCCTCTACGCCGCCGTCCCGGCCGGTGCCGTGCCCGCGGCGAGCGTGATGCTCGCCGACCTGGCCGAGCACCCGTGGATCGTCTCCCCGGCGCGGTCGCACTTCGGGCACGCCGTCCGGCTCGCCTGTCAGAGTGCGGGCTTCGAGCCCCGCATCGACCACGAGGTCGAGGAGCAGGCCACCGCGATGGCGATGGTCGCGGCCGGGCTCGGCGTGACCCTGGTGTCCGACCTCGGCCTGGCGCTGCGCCCGCCGGGTGTCGACATCGTCGCGCTCGGCGACGCGCTGACCCGGACCGTGTCGCTGGCTTACCGGACGAACACCGCCCGGCGGGCCGCGCTGCCGCTGGTCATCGACGCGGTGCGCACGGTGGCCGCGGAGAAGGGGCTCGGCGCGGAGGCACCGGCGGCGCCGGGCGCCGACCCGCTCGGTTTCGCCTGACCCGCCGTTCCACGACGGAACGACGAACGGTCCGAACCGTTCCCGGCGGGGCCGACGAACAACGGTCGTGCTGACCGAGAACCGGGCGAGCGGAATCGCGGACACCGTTCCGTCGCGTTCCGCCGCGATCGTCGTGGAACTGCTCGCGGTCACCGCGGCGGTCACCGCGGGACATCTCGTCGCCGGACTCCTCGCGCCCGCCTCGTCGCCGTTCGTGGCCGTCGGCGACGCGGTCGTGCGGCTCTCGCCGCAGCCGGTCGTCGAGTTCGCGAAGTCCACCTTCGGGACGGCCGACAAGCCGGTCCTGCTGGCCGGGATCGGCGCGCTGCTGGTGCTGCTGGGAGCCCTCGCCGGGCTCGCCGCCCGGCGGCGCCCCGCGGTCGGGCCTGCGGCGGTCGCCGTGCTCGGGCTGCTCGCGGTGGCGGCGGTGCTCACCGGGCCGGTGCTCGTCGCGGCCGACCTCGCCGCACCGCTCGCGGCGCTGGTCGTGGGGCTGGCCGTGCAGCGCGGTCTCGACCGTCTCGCGCGCCGGCCCGCACCGGGACCGGACGCCGGGGGGCACCGACTGCCCCGGCGCACCGTGCTCGCCGGGGCCTCGGCCGCCGTCGCCGCCGGGTCGCTGGCCGCGGGCGGCGCGGGCGCGGTCCTGGCCTCCTCGGCCGGAGGTGTGGCGGCCTCGCGCGCCGCGCTGACCGCGCGGCTCGCCGCCGCCACGCTCGCCGAGAGCGCCCCGCCGGTCCCCGCCTCCGCCGCGTTCCCGCGGCTCGGCACCGTCCCGTTCGTCACCCCGAACGCCGAGTTCTACCGGATCGACGTCGCGCTGCAGATCCCCGCGGTCCGCGCCGAGGACTGGTCGCTGCGGGTGCACGGCCGGGTCGGTCGCGAGCTCGTCCTCACCGTCGACGACCTGCTGCGACGCCCCCTGGTCGAGCGGCTGATCACGATGACGTGCGTGTCCAACACGGTCGGCGGGAACCTGGTCTCGACCGCGGTGTTCACCGGCGTCGAGCTGGCCCCGCTGCTGCGCGAGGCCGGGGTCGACCCGGCCGCGGACCAGATCGTGTCCACCAGCCGCGACGGCTGGACCGCCGGCACCCCGACCGCGACCGTCCTCGAGCCCGGCCGGGGTGCGCTGCTGGCGCTGGGGATGAACGGCGAGGCGCTGCCGCCCGAGCACGGCTTCCCGGTCCGGATGGTCGTCCCCGGCCTGTACGGCTACGTCTCGGCGACCAAGTGGCTCGCCGACATCGAGCTGACGACCTTCGCCGAGCGCAGCGTGTACTGGCGCGACCGCGGGTGGGCCGAGCGCGCCCCGATCAAGACCCAGTGCCGCATCGACTCCCCCGCGGGCTTCGCCCGGCTTCCCGCCGGGCGGGTGCAGGTCGCGGGCGTCGCGTGGGCGCAGCCGGTCGGTGTCGCCGCCGTCGAGGTCCGCGCCGACGACGGCCCGTGGGTCCGCGCCGAACTGGCGACCGAGGTCTCCCCGAACACCTGGCGGATGTGGCGCGCCGAGCTCGACCTGCCGGCCGGCGGCCACACCCTCACCGCCCGGGCCACCGACCGGCGCGGCGACGTGCAGACCGAGGCGCGCGCCGACCCGATCCCGGACGGCGCGACCGGCTGGCCGAGCACGATCGTCACCGTCGTCTGAACCGTTTCCGAACCCGATCCGGCGTCGATCCGGAAAATTGTGGAAAAAGTTCCGGACGACCCCGAACCGATCCACCGCACCGCCCGAACAACAGAGCGACAGTCCACACAGGACAGAGTCGGACAACCGTTTCCTCGAAAGGAACGAGAAATGCGCGTCACTCGCACCCTCGCCACCGTCGGCCTGCTCGCCTCCCTGTCGCTCGGCCTCGCGGCCTGCGGTGGCGGCGAGGCGTCGGCGCCGGCCGCCCAGGCCCCGGCGTCGTCCTCCGCGCCCGCCTCGACCCCCGCGGCCGCCGACGGCGTCACCACCAACGCCGACGTGTTCGGCCCGGCCTGCAGCAAGCTGCCCCAGGGCGACGAGCCCGGCTCGCTGGACTCGATGGGCCCGCAGCCGGTCGCCACCGCCGCGAGCACCAACCCGCTGCTGACCACGCTGGTCACCGCCGTGGGCAAGGTCCCGGGCCTGGCCGACACGCTGAACCAGCAGAAGGGGATCACCGTCTTCGCCCCGGCGAACGACGCCTTCGCCGCCGTGCAGAAGCAGCTGGGCGAGCAGAAGTTCAACGCCCTGCTGGCCGACACCAGCGGGCTGCAGGGCCTGCTCTCCTACCACGTGACCCCGGAGCGCCTGGACGCCGCGGGCCTGGTGGAGAAGAAGACGCTGAACCAGCTCGCCGGCGGCGACCTGACCATCGGCGGCACCGCGGAGGCCCCCACCGTCACCGACGGCCAGGGCAACACCGCGAACGTCCTCTGCGGCAACATCCCGACCGCGAACGCCACCGTGTTCGTGATCGACAAGGTCCTCATGCCGAAGAGCTGACGACCTGCTCCACACGGCGGGCCCGGGGTGCGAACCCCGGGCCCGCCGTCGTACGAAGACCGGGTGTGACCGTCGCCCCGCTCCGCGCACCCACCACCCTGACGACGCCGTGGGCGTTGCTCACGGGCATCCTCGGCGTCGGGTCGGCGCTCGCCGCCGGTGACCTGGTCGCGGGGCTGGTGGCGCCCGCGTCGTCGCCGTTCCTGGTGGTCGGCGACCGGTTCGTGCGGCTGACACCGGAGTGGCTCAAGCAGGCCGCGATCGCCGCCTTCGGCACGGGCGACAAGCTCGCCCTGCTGACCGGGATGGCGGTGGTGCTGGCCGTGCTCGCCGTCCTCGCCGGGCTGGCGGGGCGCCGCCGCCCCGGTCCGGGGATCGCCGTCGTCGTCGCGACGGGGGCGGTCGCGCTCGTCACGACAACGCTGGCGCCGACCTTCCGGGCGGTCGACCTGCTCGCCCCGCTGGCCGCCCTGCTCGTCGGGACGGCGGTGTACGCGGCGGTGCGCGCCGCGGCGGCCGGGGCGGCCCGGCCGGCCCGGCACGGCGCCGGGGTGTCGCGGCGCCGGGCGCTCGCCCTGGCCGGCGGGGTCGCGGCGGGCTCGCTGCTCGCCGGGGCCGCCGGCCGGCTGCTCGCGGCCGCCCCCGCGACGAGCGGCGCCGCCGTCGCGCTCCCGCCGGCCCCGCCCGCGCCCTCGCTGCCCCCGGACGCGTCGCTGCCGGGCACCCCGGCCTGGCTCACCCCGTCCGCGGACTTCTACCGGATCGACACCGCGCTGCAGGTCCCCCGGGTCGACCCGGCGGCCTGGACGCTGCGCCTGCACGGGATGGTCGAGCGCGAGCTCACCCTGACCCTGGCCGACCTGCGGTCGCGCCGGGTCGTCGAGGCCCCGGTCACGATGGTCTGCGTCTCGAACCCGGTGGGCGGGACGCTGGTGTCCAACGCCCGCTTCACCGGCGTGCGCCTGGCGGACCTGCTCGCCGAGGCCGGCGTGCGGCCCGGCGCCGAGCAGCTGCTGTCCACCAGCGTCGACGGGTTCACCACCGGGACCCCGGTCCGTGTCGTCACCGACGGCCGCGAGGCGCTGCTCGCCTTCGGCATGAACGGCGCCGCGCTGCCGGTGGAGCACGGCTTCCCGGTGCGGATGGTCGTCCCCGGGCTCTACGGCTACGTCTCGGGCTGCAAGTGGATCACCGACATCGAGGTGACGACCTGGGCCGGGGCCACCCCGTACTGGGCCGAGCGCGGCTGGGCCCGCGAGGGCCCGGTGAAGACCCAGTCGCGGATCGACACCCCGGCAGCCGGGGCGACGGTGCCGTCCGGACGGGTCGCGGTCGCCGGGACGTCGTGGGCGCCGCACGTCGGCATCACCCGGGTCGAGGTCGCCGTGGACGGCGGGGCGTGGGTCCCGGCCCGGCTCGGCGCCGAGGTCGGCGTGGACTCGTGGCGGATGTGGCGCACCGAGATCGAACTGGGACCCGGTGAGCACACCCTGAGCGTGCGCGCGACCGACCGGACGGGCACGGTGCAGACCGGACGCGAACAGGTCTCGATCCCCGACGGCGCGACCGGCCGGCACACCGTGCCGGTCACGGCGGTCTGACGGGGCAGGCCCGTCCGCGCCGCGCTCCCCCGCCGATCCGATCCGGAAGTCGATGCACCCCACCACCCCTCCCGTCCCCCGCCGCCTGGTGGTCGCGACCCTGCTCGTGGGTCTGCTCGCGGGCCTGCTCGCCGCCCTCGTGCCGTTCGCCCCCGTCGACACCCGCGCGACGACCGTCACCTGGCCCCGGGCGGGCGAGCAGCCCGTCCCGACCACGGCGGCCTTCCAGCCCTACGCCCCGGAGTCGCTGCGCGTCGAGGTGCCGTGCCGGGTGCTGCGCGCCGCGCAGGCCCGGTCGGCAGGCACCGGCGCGGAGACGACCGTCGCGGCCTCGGAGCGGCCGGGTGCGACCGGCATCGGGTTCGCCGTGCTCACCGCCGCGGACGGGGCCGCCCGGGTGCTCGTCGGCGGGCGCGAGCTGCTCCGCGCCCCGGTCCCGGCCGGTGAGCGCTGCGGCCTGGTCCTCGACGCCGACGGGTCCGGCTCCCGCGTCACGGTCGGCGACGGCGCCCCGCGCGCCTTCCCCGGCGACGTCGTCCGCACCGTCGCCGCGTTCACCACCCAGCTCTCCCCCGCCGACGCCGACGGCCTGCGCGTCACCGCGCGCACCGCGGACTGGTTCGCCGCCGCGTCGTCCCCGGCCAAGGTCGCGCTGATCGCCGGGCAGTGGCTCGCCGCCGCCGTCGCCGCGGTGCTGCTGGCCCGGCTGGCCGGGGACCGGTTCCGCCCCCGGCGCGGCGCGGCCCGGCTGGCCCGCGCCCGGCTCGCCGCGCTGCGCGGGCCCGCGGGTGCGGGCCGGGTCCTCGCCGACGTGCTGGTCGTCGCCACGCTGGCCGCGTGGACGGTGCTCGGCCCGCTGTCCACCGACGACGGGTTCACCGAGTCCATCGCGCGCAACGCGACGAGCAGCGCCACCGGCGACTTCGGCAATGTCTACCGCTGGGGCAACGCCTCGGAGGCGCCGTACACGCTGGTGCTCCGGATGGTGCAGGCGCTCGCCGGCGCCGGGGTGGGGCCGCTGGGGCTGCGGGTGCCGTCGGTGCTGGCCGGGATCGTGGTGTGGCTGCTCGTCTCACGGGTCGCGCTGCCCGCGCTGCTGCCCCGCCACCACCGGCGGGCCTGGGTGCGGGGCACGCTCGGGGTGGCGCTGCTGGCCTGGTGGCTGCCGCTGAACCTGGGGGTGCGGCCGGAGCCGTTCGCGGCGCTGGCCACGACGGCGGCACTGTGCTGCGCGGTGCGGGCCGCCGCCCGGCCCGGCGGCCGCGCCGGTGCGTGGACGGCGGCCGCGGCGCTGGCGTCCGGGCTCGCGCTGGCCGTCACGCCGTCGTCGGTGACGGTGGCCGGGGCGCTGGTCCTGCTGCTGCCCGCCCTGTGGCGCCGGGTCACCCGCGGCGGCACCGCGGGCGTGGCCGCCGGGGTGGCCGCGGTCGTCGCGGCCACCGGGATCGCCGCCGCCGGGCTGCTGGTCGTGTTCACCGGGCAGAGCCTGTACACGGTGCTGCGGGCCACCGAGATGCACCAGTTCTACGGCCCGGCGACGCCCTGGTTCCAGGAGCTGGGCCGCTGGAGCCGCCTGCTCGGGTTCGGGACCGAGCAGGGCGGGCTCGGGCGGCGGGTGCCGGTGCTGCTGTCGGTCGCGATGCTGGTCGCCGCGCTGCCGCTGGTCGCGCGCGGGGCGCACCGGTGGTCGCCGGGGCTGCGCCGGGCCGCGGTCCCGACCGTCGGGCTGGCGCTGGGGTTCGTGCTGCTCACCCCGGCGCCGTCGAAGTGGACCCACTACTTCGGGACGCTGGCGGGGACCGGTGCGCTGGCCGTCGCCGTGGGGGCGGTCCTGGTCGTGACGGCGGCGCGGCGCAGCGGCGACCCGACGGTGCGGGGCGCGGCGGCGGCCGGGACGCTCGCCGCGGTCGTCCTGGCCGCGCTGGCCTTCGCCGGGCGCAACGAGTGGTTCCTGTGGTCGGGCTGGGGTGTCCCGCGCGCCGACGGGCCGTTCACACCGCTGAACTCGCCGCGGACCTGGGTCGCGGTCGCGGTGCTGCTCGCCGCGGGTGGCACCGCGCTGCTGCTGCTCCGGCGCCGCGGCGGGCGGCACGCGGGACGCGGCGCGGCCCTGGTCCGCGCGGCGGCCGGTGCCGGGGCCGCGCTGCCCGCCGCGGTGGTGGTCGTCGCGCTGGTCACCGGGGTGTCGGTGGTCGTCGGGTCGTTCGTCGTCGCCCCGCTGCGCCAGGGCGGCGGCTACTCCGTCGGCGGGCAGATGTGGGACGAGCTGACCGGGCGCGACACCTGCGGCATCCTCGACCACGTCACCGTCCCGGTCGACGGGGGCACACTGCAGGACGCGGACGGCGCCGACACCCTGGCCGGGTTCACCGAGGGCCGCGGCTGGGCCGAGGACCCGCCGCGCGCCGGCCTCGCCTGGGGCAGCCTCGACGGCGGCGTCGGCACGACGGGGACCCTCACCACCCGGTGGTTCCGGGTGCCGTCCGGGCCGGCGGGCCGGGTGCTGGCGGTCGACGTCGCCGGGCGCACCGGGCAGGGCGACACCCTGGAGCTGGAGTACGCCCGTGCCGGGTCCGCGGGCCCGGACGGCCGGGTCACGCTCGACGACACCGCCACCGCAGGCGACGCCCGCGCCACCTACCCGGCCGAGCGCGTGCAGGAGGACGCGCCGCTGGACCGCCCGGGGTGGCGCACCGTGCGGGTGCCGCTCGCGTCGCTGCCCCCGGGCACCGACCGGGTGCGCCTGCACGCCGCCGACACCGCGGTCGGGCCCGGCGGGTGGCTCGCCGCGGCCGCGCCACGGCTCGTCACCCCGATGCCGGTGGTGCCGATGCTGCGGGCCGCGGACCGGCCAGTCTACGTCGACTGGTCGATCCTGTGGGCGGCGCCGTGCCTGCGCGACCTGCCCGCGGTACGTGCCGGTCTGGTGCAGACCCCGCGCTACCTGGTGCTGGGCCCGTCCTCGCTGGGGTTCGCGCTGGACGTGTCGTTCGCCGACGTCGCCGGGGGCAGCTTCGCCGCGATGCGCCGCACCACCACCGAGCAGGTCGTCGCGACCCGGATCGACACGGCAGACGACCCGGACCAGGCCGACTGGGGTGCGGTGACACGGATCGACACCGGCCTCGCCGTCGACGACTACGACGTGGCCCACGCGATGGTGCGCCGGTGGGGCTGGGAGGGCGACCGCGGCCCGGTCGGCTATCCCGCCCTCCCGCCGCCGTGACCACCCTCCGGTCGGAGGGGGCACCGGACCGGGCACGGCTGATAGACACGTGCATACATCGACATCAGGCGTAGCAAGGGAGCTCTGCCGTGGCCTTCCCCGGTCTGCAACACGTCGCCCTGACCGTCAGCGACCTCGAGCGCAGCACGCGCTGGTACGCGGCGCTGTTCGGCGCCGAACCCGTCCTCGACGAGGACGAGGAGGGCGGCCGTTTCCACCACACCGTCTTCGCCCTCGACGGCGGGATGCTGTTCGGCCTGCACACCCACCAGGGCCGCGAGTCCGGTGAGGCCTTCAGCGAGGAGCGCACCGGGCTCGACCACGTCGGGTTCACGGTCGGCTCGCACGCCGAGCTGGAGCAGTGGGCGCAGAAGCTGACCGAGCTCGGCATCGCCCACGACGGCATCAAGAAGGCGCACTACGGCAGCGGCATCTCCTTCCGCGACCCGGACAACATCGCGCTGGAGCTGTTCGCCTTCCCCGAGGGCTGAGCCGCTTCCCCGCTGTCCGGACAGGGCCTGCCGCGGGTCCACCTGCCGGTCGGCCCCTTGCGCCCTGCCCCGGGGCGGGGTCGAATCATGCGGTGATGCGCACGCTGCTGGAGCAGTTCTGGCCCAGCCGCCGTGTCGTGCAGTTCGACGAACGGTGTCGGTGGGCCGCGTAGCGCCGCCCGGGCGCCGCGCGGCCGCTCCGCGTCCCGCTCGCGGGCGCGCCGCCCGCGACCACCGCCACCCACGGGAGCCCCTGTGTCCGTCACCGACGAACTGCTCGAGAACAACGCCCGCTACGCCGAGAGCTTCTCCGGTCCGCTGCCCCTCCCGCCGGCGCGCAAGCTCGCCGTCGTGGCATGCATGGACGCCCGGCTCGACGTCTACCGCATCCTCGGCCTCGCCGAGGGCGAGGCGCACGTCATCCGCAACGCGGGCGGAGTCGTCACCGACGACGAGATCCGCTCGCTGGCGATCAGCCAGCGGTTGCTGGGGACCGAGGAGATCATCCTCATCCACCACACCGACTGCGGGATGCTGACCTTCACCGACGACGGCTTCAAGGCCTCGGTCCAGGCCGACACCGGGATCAAGCCGGAGTGGGCGGCCGAGGCCTTCGCCGACCTCGACGACGACGTCCGCCAGTCGATCGCCCGGATCCGGGCCAACCCGTTCGTCCCGCGCACCGACGCCGTCCGCGGCTTCGTGTTCGACGTCGCGACCGGGCGGCTGAACGAGGTGAAGTAGCCCCGTCCACCCCGCGTGCGGCCGTCGCGGCGGGTGCGACGGCCGCGCGAGGGGTGTGCGGGCCGCGGGTCAGGACGGCAGCAGTGCCAGGACGGCCGCACCCGGCACCCCGGCCTCACCGAGCAGGTAGGCGGTCCGGTCGACGCCGCCCAGACGCACCCGGGGCCGCCCGAACGCGCCGACGCCACGGCACTCCCACAGCGGTGCCCGCTCCGGGGCGTCGGCGCGCAGGGCGTCGCGGACCCCGCGGGTGCCCGGATCGGTGGGGTCGAGGTCCGAGGCCATCCGGAACCGGCGGTGCAGTGCGGCGAGCAGCTCGTCGGGTCCGGGGCCGGGGCACGACAGCACCGCCGGGCCGGGGTGCGGCTCGAACCGGGCCCGCGCCGCGGGGTCGGCCGCCAGCTGCCACAGCACGTGGCGCCGCCCCGGGTCGTCGTCGGCGGGACGGCCGACCGCGGCCTCCCACGCGTCGTTGGCGGCGACGACGCCGAGCCGGGCGTCGAGCAGCACCGCCGGGTGGCCGGGCCAGCTCGCGAGCACCGGGGCCAGCTCCTCCGGTGCGGTGCCCGCCGCCGGTCCCCCGTCACGGGACAGCCGGGTCAGGTGGGCGATCCCGGGGCCGTCGATGCCCAGCACCCCGCCGACCGCGGTGAGGACCTCGTCGGAGGCGGTCACCCGCCCCTGTTCGAGCCACGTGTACCAGGTAAGACCGACCCCCGCGAGCGCCGCGACCTCTTCGCGGCGCAGCCCCGGCGTGCGCCGGCGACCGCGGTCGGGCAGCCCGACCGTCGCCGGTGCGACCCGCTCCCGGTAGGAGCGCAGGCAGGCGCCCAGCTCACGGCGGCGGTCCGCCGTCGCGGTCCGGGACCGGGCCGTCGCCGATCCTGTCACCACGGGTACCCCCATCGGTTCGCTCCTGGTCCGGGCCCGGCCGTCGTCGCACGGTGGGCCCATGATCGGTATCGGTGTCAACCTCGCAGCCGGGCTCGAGGATTCCGGGTCGGCGAACCTGGTGGAGGAGATCGTGGACCGCGCCCGGGCGGTCGCCGCGGCGGGACTGCGCACGGTGTGGCTGCCGCAGGGCTACGGGTTCGACACCCTCACCCTGTACGCCGCCGTGGCCCGGGAGGTGCCGGACGTCGAGCTGGGCGCGTCGGTCGTCGTCGTGCAGCCGCGGCACCCGCGGGTGCTGGCCGCGCAGGCGCTGACCGTGCAGGCGGCGTCGGGTGGGCGGCTCACCCTGGGGCTCGGGGTCAGCCACCCGGGGCTGCTGGAGGTGTACGGCGTGCCGTTCACGCGGCCGGTGGCCGCACTGTCCGACCACCTCGACGTGCTCGCCCCGCTACTACGCGGCGAACGGGTCCCCGGCTCGTCCGGTCCCGGGTCGGATGCGGCGGACACCGCGGTGCCCGGCGCCGCGCCGGAGGTCCCGCTGCTGCTCGGTGCGCTGGGCCCGCGGATGCTGCGGCTGGCGGGTGAGCGGGCCACGGGCACCATCACCTTCCTCACCGGGCCGCGGACGATCTCCGGGCACGTCCGGCCGTTGCTCGACGCGGCGGCGGCCGGACGGCCGTCGCCGCGGGTGGTCGTCGGGGTGCCGGTGTCGGCGACGACCGAGCCGGACCGGGTGCGGGCCGCCGCCGCGGCCGACTACGCGGCCTACGCCCGGCTGCCGTCCTACGCCGGGGTGCTGGACCGGGAGGGGCTGAGCTCGCCGGGCGGGCTCGTCGTCGCCGGGGACGACGACGTGATCGCCGCCGGGATCGCCCGCTACGCCGACGCCGGTGCCACCGACCTGCTGGTCAGCCCGCTGGGCGACGCCACCGAGCGGGCCCGCACCGTGGCCGTCCTCGGCCGGATCACGGCGTCCTGAGCAGCACCGCGTCCGGCGGTGGCCCGCACGCCGGCCGGTCCGGTGGCACCGCGCCGCGCTCCTGTGCGCGCCGAGATGCAGCCCAGCGGGCACCCGGGGTCACGCTGCGCCCCCTGAGCTGCATCTCGGTGTCGTCCCGGGTCCGCCGGGACGCGACGGGCGTGCCGCGTCCCGGCGGAACGGGTCAGGCGACGCGCGGGCGGCGGCGCAACGCGGTGCGGGCCGCCGCGAGCTGCTGGGCCACCTCGGCGGTGATCAGCTCGGCGTGTAGGGCGTCGTTGCCGGGGTCGCCGCCGCCGCGCAGCGCGCGGTGGCGCCGCACGAGGGCGTCGAGCCCGTCGAGCAGCTGGGTTCCCGGATCAGCGGTGGGCAGGGTCGGAACGCTCATGGGATGTCTCCTGGTGACGAGGTGTCGGTGTCGATCCGTCGGGACGATCGACCGGCCGACACAGCGTCGAGGAGATCCGCACGTAGTCGATGTGACGCCGCCGGGACAGGACGGTGCGGGTCATGACACCACCCCCGCCCGTCTACCGGCGATCGCGGCGAGCAGCTCTGCGGTGTACTCGTCCTGCGGGTCGTCGAACAGCTCCGCGGTGGGCCGCAGCTCGCGGAGCCGGCCGTCGCGCAGGACACCGGTGCGGTGCGCGACCCGCCGGACCACGGCGAGGTCGTGCGAGATGAACAGGTAGGACAGGCCGTCGCGCTCCTGCAGCTCGGCGAGCAGCTCCAGCACCTGGGCCTGCACCGAGACGTCGAGCGCGGACACCGGCTCGTCGGCGACGACGAGGTCCGGCGACAGCGCCAGCGCCCGGGCGATCGCGACGCGTTGACGCTGACCGCCGGACAGCTCGCCCGGCCGCCGGTCGAGCATCCCCGACGGGAGCGCGACCCGGTCGACGAGCTCCGCGGCACGGTCGGCCTGCTCGGCGGCCGAACCGACGGAGAACGCCCGCAGGGGCTCGGTGACGAGCTCGCGGACGGCGAACCGGGGGTCCAGCGAGGCGTAGGGGTTCTGGTAGATCAGCTGGGCGCGGCGGCGCAGCGCCCGCCACGCCTCCCCGCGGACGCGGGTCACGTCGTCGCCGCCGAGCAGCACCTGCCCGGAGGTGGGGTCCTCCAGGCGCAGCAGCAGCCGCGCCGTCGTCGACTTGCCCGATCCGGACTCCCCGACCAGCGCGACGGTCTCGCCTCGGGCGATCGTGAACGACACCCCGTCGACGGCGCGGTGGGTGCGCCGCGTCCAGGAGCCGCGGGCGCGGGGCAGCGGGAACTCCTTCACCAGGTCGCGGACCTCGGCGACCGGGGTCCCCGCCGTGTCGACGGGCGGGAGCACCGGCGGAGCGGTGAGCGCGAGACCGGGGGCGGCGGCGAGCAGCTCCCGGGTGTAGGGGTCCTGCGCCCCGGCGAGCAGCTCGGCCGGGGTGCCCTGCTCCACGACCCGGCCGTGCCGCATGACGACGATCCGGTCGGCCCGGTCGGTGGCGACGGCGAGGTCGTGGGTGATCAGCAGCAGCGCGGTGCCGAGGTCGCGGCGCAGCGCGTCGAGGTGGTCGAGGATCCGCCGGGCGACGGTCGCGTCCAGCGCGCTGGTCGGCTCGTCGGCGACGACCAGCGCGGGCCCGGCGGCGATGGCGATCGCGATGAGCACGCGCTGGCGCATCCCGCCGGACAGCTGGTGCGGGTACTGCCCGGCGCGGGTCCCCGGATCGTCGAGACCGGCCTGCCCCAGGAGCTCGACGGCACGGGCCGGTGCGGAGCGGCGGTCGGCGAGCCGGTGGGTGCGCAGCACCTCCGCGACCTGCACACCGACCTTCTGCACCGGGTTCAGCGCGACACCCGGGTCCTGCGGGACGAACCCGATCCGGGCGCCGCGCACCGACCGGTACGCGCGCTCGGACAGCCCGGTGAGGGTGGTGCCGTCGAGGGAGACGGTGCCCGCGGTGACGGCGCCGGCGGCGGGCAGCAGTCCGAGCACCGCGGCGGCGAGGGTGGTCTTGCCCGACCCGGACTCCCCGACGACGGCGACGACCTCCCCGGGCGCGACGGTCAGGTCGACCCCGCGCACGACGTGCACCGTCCCGCCGCCCCCGGCGTAGGCGACCTCCAGGCCCTCGACCTGCAGCAGGGCGCTCATGCGGACCGCCCCCACTCGCCGTCCAGGGCGCGGGAGATGCGGTTGACCGACAGCACGGTCGCGGCGATGACCAGGCCGGGCATCGCGCACACCCACCAGGCGACGGCCAGGTAGTTGCGGCCGTCGGCGACCAGCGAGCCCCACTCCGAGGCGGGCGGCGGGGCGCCGTAGCCGAGGAAGCTCAGCGCGGACACCGCGAGGATCGCCAGGCCGAACTCCAGCACCGCGAGCACGACGACCGGCCCGGCCGCGTTCGGCAGCACGTGCCGCCACAGCGAGACGTACCAGCGGGTGCCGACGGCGCGTGCGGCCTCGACGTAGAGGGCGCGGCGCACCCGCAGGGTCTCGGCGCGCATCACCCGGGCGAAGCTCGCGACGCTCGCCACGCCGACCGCGATCGCGACCTTCACCGTCCCGAAGCCGAGCGCGGTGATCAGGGCCAGCGACAGCAGGATCGCGGGGATCGCGAGCAGCACGTCGACGCCGCGCATGAGGACCTCGTCGACCCAGCCGCCGGCGAACCCGGCGAGCAGCCCGATCAGCCCGCCCGCGACGAGCGCGACGGCGACCGCGATCACGGTGGCCTGCAGCGACAGCGAGGCGCCGTGCACGACCCGGGTCCAGACGTCGCGGCCGAGGTGGTCGGTGCCGAACCAGTGGCCGGGCCCGGGCGGGGCGAGCCGGCGCGCGGTGTCACCGACGGCGGGGTCGCCGGGCGCGAGCAGCGACGGCACGAACGCCGCGGTCAGCACGAGCAGCACGACCGCCCCGGCGAGCACCAGTCCGGGCCGGGCCCGCAGGAACCGTCCGAGCCGGGCCCGGGGGCGGCGGCCTTCCGGGCGCGGTGCGTCGCGGACGCCGGGCGCGGTGAGGGGGGCGCGGTCGAGCAGGGTCATCGGGTGCTCCCGGGGGCGACGGCGACCCGCGGGTCGAGCAGCGGGTAGGCCAGGTCGACGAGCAGGTTGACCACGACGAACGCGAGCGCCGCGAACAGCACGATGCCCTGCACGACGGGGATGTCCTGCGCCCCGACCGAGGCGACGGTGAGCCGGCCCAGGCCGGGCCGGGTGAACACCGTCTCGACGACGACGGACCCGGCGAGCAGGTTCCCGACGACGTAGCCGAGCACGGTGAGGGCGGGGATCGCGGCGTTGCCCAGGGCGTGGCGCAGGTGCACCGCGGCCGCACCCACCCCCTTGGCGCGGGCGGTCGTCACGTACGGCGAGTCGAGTGCCTGGGTGAGGCTCTTCGCGAGCACCTGGGCGACGAGCGCGCCGGTCGGGAGGCCGAGGGTGACCGCCGGGAGGATCAGCGACTCCGGTCCGCGGTCGCCGACCGAGGGCAGCCAGCCGAGGGAGAACGAGAACAGCTGCACCAGCATCAGCCCGACCCAGAACACCGGCAGCGACACCGCCAGCGACGGCAGCGACGCCAGCACCTGCCGCAGCCACGGCGTCCGGGCCCATGTCGCGGCGAGCGCCACCGCGGTGCCGCCGACGACGGCGACGAGCAGCCCGGCGGCGGCGATCTGGAGGGTCGGTGGGAGGGCCTGCGCGACCGCGGTCCGCACGTCCTGCCCGCTGGCGAACGACGTGCCGAGGTCGCCGTGCAGCGCCGCCCACAGCTTCGTCACGTACTGGACCGGCAGCGGCTGATCGAGGCCGTAGCGGGCGCGCAGCGCGTCGAGCTCGGCCGGGGAGACCGGCTCGCCGTCCGACGCCGACGCCATGGTCGCGACCGGGTCGCCGGGCAGCAGGTAGAGCACGACGAAGCTGACCGTCCACGCCGCCCACAGCACGACGGCGGCGAGCCCGAGGCGGCGCAGCAGGTAGGGGACGGTCATCGCGCGTCGGACTTCCAGGCGTCGTGCAGCTGGATGCGCGAGGACGCGTCGAACGCGACGCCGTGCGCGTCCGGGCCGACGCCGAGCACGGTGGTGAGCTCCACGACGGGCGCGGTGTCGAACCGCTGCGCGAGCAGCCTCTGCGCCTGCCCGGCGAGTGCCGCGCGTTGCGCCGGGTCGACCGTGGCGGCCTGCGCCACCAGCGGGGCCTGCAGCGGCCCGGTGGGCAGCCGGTAGCGGTTGGCCCCGTCGGTGCCGTAGGTCGACCGCAGGATGTCCGGATCGGCCCGGGTCAGGTTGCCCCACGCGGCGACGAAGTCCCCGCCGTCGAGGACGGCCTGGGTCTCGGCGATCTGGATCTCGCGGAGCTGGAGGTCGATCCCGATCCGGCGCAGCTGCTGCTGGATCAGCTCCAGCGCGGGCTTGGTGGTGCCGATGTTCTGGGCGAACGTCAGCGGCACGGTCAGCCGCTGCCCGCCCTTGGCGCGGATGCCGTCGGGGCCGGGCACCCACCCGGCGCGGTCGAGCGCGGCGGTCGCGGCGGCCGGGTCGTAGCCGACGAGCGCGGACTGGTCGGCGTAGGACGGCGTCGTCGACGACAGCGGGCTCGTCGCCGCCCGCGTCTGGGTCGGGTAGACCGCGGCCACGACCTCGTTGCGGTCGATGCCCCGGCTCACCGCCTCGCGGACGGCTGCGTCGGCGCCGAGCGGGGTGCCCTGGTTGAACGTGATCCCGAACGGCAGGCCCGGGTTCGGCCGGGCCGGGAGCTGGACCCCGGCCCCGGTGAGCGGGGCCTCGTCCTGCTGGCCGACGCTGGCGATCGCGTCGACCTCGCCGGACTGCACGCTGCCCGCCCGCACCCCGGACTCGGGGACGACGCGGAACTCGGCCCGGTCGAGCCAGGCCTCGCCGGGGTGGGTGAACAGCTGCGAGCCCCAGTCGTAGCCGGCCCGCTTCGCGAGCACCGTGACGTCGTTCTTGGCGTAGCGCTCGAGGGTGAACGGGCCGGAGCCGACGACGCCGGCGCAGCGCTCGTCGTCGGAGCGGAGGGCGCTGGCCGGGGAGAGCAGGCCGAGGCTGTGGGTGGAGGTGCCCTGCAGGAACTGCACGTTGGGCTTCGCGAACCGGACGGTGAACTCGGTCGGGCTCGTGACGTCGGTGCCGGTGTACCCGGCCAGGTAGCCCTTGGGGAGGCTGCCGCGGGCGCCCAGCTCCACCGCCCGGTCGAGGTTCGTCTTCACCGCGGCCGCGTCGACGGGCGCGCCGTCGGAGAAGGTGGCGCCGGGGCGCAGGGTGAACGTCCAGGCGGTGGCGTCGGCGTCGGACGACCAGCGGGTCGCCAGCCAGGGCACGATCGCGCCGGTGGACGGATCCTGGTCGGTGAGCGAATCGACGACCTGGCGCAGCGAGTAGATCGAGTCGTTGCTCTGCACCTGCTGCGGGTCGGCGCAACCCTGGTCCGAGGACACCGCGAACACCAGCGTCCCGCCCGGCTGCGGCGGGCCCGCGTCGGCCGCGGCACCACCGGCGCCGGAGCCACAGGCGGTGAGGGTGAGCGCGGTGGCGGCGAGCAGCACGGCCGAGCGGCCGGCGGGCAGGTCCCGCCACAGCCGGAACCGGCGCGTCACGACGCGACCTCCGCACGGCGCTCGCCGAAGCGCGACGGGTGCGCGAGCCCGAGGTTCTCCCTCAGCGTGGCGCCCGGGGCGTAGTCGGTCCGGAACACCCCGCGCTCCTGCAGGATCGGCACCACCCTGTCGACGACCTCGTCGAGGCCGGACGGGCTGACGTGGGAGCCGAGGATGAACCCGTCGGAGGCGTCGTTCTGCACGTAGCGGTCGATCTCGTCGGCCACGTGCTCCGGGGTCCCGACGAACACGGCGCGGTCGAAGGCGTGCTTGACCGTCTCGCGCAGCGAGTACCCGTGGGCCTGCGCGAGCTCGCGCCAGGCGCGGACGGTGGCGTGCGCGTCCTGGGTCAGCGGCGCCCGGCCCTCGATCCACCTCGGTGCCTCGGGGGTGGGCTCGACGTCGGGCAGCGGGCCGTCCGGGTCGTACGCCGACAGGTCCCGGTTCCACACCATCTCGGCGAGCACGATCGAGGTCCACGGGTCGACCTGCTGGTCGTGGATGTGTGCGTGGCGCTCGCGGGCCTCGGCGTCGGTGTCACCGAGGACGACGCCCGCGCTGGGTAGGATCCGCACCTCCTCGGGGTCGCGGCCGGCCTTCCTGACCCGTGCCTTCACGTCGTCGTAGAAGGCGCGGGCCTCGTCGAAGCGCTGGTAGCGGGAGAAGATCGCGTCGGCGGACGCGGCGGCGAAGTCGCGTCCGGCCGGGGACTCGCCGGCCTGCAGCACCACCGGGTGGCCCTGCGGGCTGCGCGGGGTGGTGAAGCGCCCGGCGATGTCGAACTGGTTGCCCGAGACCGTGAAGTCCCCGACGTGGCCGTCACGCAGGAAGGTGCCCGACGCGGGGTCGGCCACGACGGCGTCGGAACCCCAGGAGTCCCACAGCGCGCGGACCGCGGCGAGGGTCTCCCCCGCGCGCTCGTAGCGCTGGTGGTGCCCGAGGAACGCCCCGCGGCGGAAGTTCTCGCCGGTGGGGGCGTCGGAGCTGGTCACGACGTTCCACGCGGCGCGGCCGCCGGAGAGCAGGTCGAGGGTGGCGAACTTGCGCGCCAGCTCGTAGGGCTCGTTGAAGGTGGAGTTGATCGTGCCGGCCAGCCCGACGTGCTCGGTGACCGCGGCCAGCGCGGCGAGCACGGTGAAGGTGTCCGGGCGCCCGACGACGTCCTGGTCGAAGACCTCGCCGCCGCGGGTGCGCAGCCGCAGCCCCTCGGCGAGGAACAGCAGGTCGAGCTTCCCGCGCTCGGCTGTGCGGGCCCAGTGCTCGAAGGACTCCCAGTCGATGTGGCTGCCGGAGGCGGGGTCGCTCCAGACGGTGTCGTGGTTGACGCCCGGGAAGTAGGCACCCAGGACGATCTGCTTCCTGCGGCTCATGCGCCGGCTCCTGCGGGGGTCGGGACGAGGGCGGGGGTGGCCCCGTCGGCGTAGCGGCTGACCGGGCGGGGCAGCCCGAAGCGGGCGCGCAGCGTGGTCTCGCCGTAGGAGGTGCGGAACGCCCCGCGGGCCTGCAGCTCGGGGACCAGGCCGTCGACGACCGCGTCGAGGTCGGTGGGCAGGACGGCCGGGCGCAGCCGGAACCCGTCGAGACCGGCGCGGCGCCAGTCCAGCAGCGTGTCGGCGAGCCGTGCGGGGGTGGTCGCGAGGACCGCGGCGTCGGAGGAGAGCGGGTCGAGCGCGTCGAGGCGGGCGAGGCGGTCGCGGGCGGCGGCCTCGCCCGCCGCGAGGACGACGACCACGTCACCGAGCACCCGCAGCGGGGGCGCGGTCCGTCCGGCCGCGTGCTCGGCGGCCCGGACCTGGGCGACGACGCGGGCGGCGTCGTCGGCGTCGGCCGGGGTGGTGAGCACGACGTCGCCGACGCGGGCGGCGAGCAGCGCCGCCTCGTAGCCGTGGGCCAGGGACACGACCAGTGGCTGGCCCTGCGGGGGCCGGGGCACGATCGACGGCCCGGCGACGCCGAAGTGCTCGCCGGCGAAGTCGACGCGGTGCAGCTTGTCGCGGTCGACGAACCGGCCGGTGAGCGCGTCACGGATCTCGGCGTCGTCCTCCCAGGAGTCCCACAGCCTGCGGACGACCTCGACGGCGTCGGCGGCCTCGCCGAACAGCTCGGCGACGAGCCGGCGCGCCGCGGGCGTGCCCAGGTCGGCACGGCGCAGCGGCGGGATCGTGCGCCGGCCCACGTGGGCGGCCTCGTCGGCCCGCACCGAGGTCTGCACCCGCCACCCGGCGCGGCCGTGGCTGTCGTGGTCGAGCGTGGCCAGCGCCGAGGCGACGTGGAACGGCTCGGTGTGGGTGGTCGTGACGGTCGGCACCAGCCCGATCCGCGACGTCGAAGGGGCCAGGAACGCCGCGACCAGCGACGCGTCAAGCCGGCCCTGCACCCGGTCGGTGCGCCGCTCGGCCCCGGCGAGGTGGCCCCCGGACTGCAGCCCGAACCCGTCCTCGATCGTCAGCAGGTCGAGCAGGCCGCGCTCGGCGGTGCGGGCCAGACCGGTCCAGTAGCGGGCGCCGAACAGCTCGGCGGGACGTGCGCCCGGCTCGCGCCAGGCGGCGGGGTGCCAGCCGGCACCGTCGAGGGCGACCGCCAGGTGCAGCGGACGGCCGGAAGTGTCCGATGTGGACATACGAGTATCGCTTCCTCGCCGCACGGCGGTGCGACGGAACGGGGTGGCGCGGCAGGACGCCGCGGTCCGGGGTCGGACGACGGGAGCGGATCAGCCCCGACAGGCGGCGCCCGCCACCCGCATGAGATCGACGTGGCGGCGGTAGCGGGGATGGTGCGCCGCGCGCACCTGCTCGGCGATCGACCGCATGATGTCCTCCATCGGTCCCGGCTGGAGCACCCTCACCCACGTGCTGCGGGGGGTTGCTGCGGCGTCGTCGAGCCGGGTCTCTCGGCCGCTCCGGATGGTGTACCCGCCGACTGTAGGGACGAGGCACCCGACGGTGTCAACCCGCACCGCGACCGAGTGACCCGCACCGCAGCACCCCTCCCGACCTGCGGAATCGACGGGGTCCGACGCCACGACCTGTCCGGACACCTCGCCCGGTTTCCTGGTCGGTGGACGCGGGGTTGTCCGGGGAGGTGACCACGACGCACCCTGTCCGGGTGACGACGAGCCAGCGGCGGCCCTCGCGCCCGCAGCGGTTCGTGCGGCCCGCGACGGCCTCCGTCCCCCGGACCCTGCGCGTGGTCCCGCTGCGCCCGACCGGCCTCGAGGAGTTCTGGCCGAGCCGGCGCGCGCCCGCCTACAGCGAGCTGTGTCGCTGACGGTCCCCTCCGGTCACCGGTAACGCCACGCGCCCCGCGGGCGGGGCATCCGCCGACCGGGATCGCCCGCCGGACACCGTCCGGCCCGCACCCGTCCCCCTCCCCCGGCACGCCCTCGCCCAGGGCCGGCCGGCCCCGGCGCGCGGCGGCACCCGTCCGCGCCGCCCCCACGGAAGGACCCCGTCCCGCGATGTCCCCGCACGTCCCGCGCCCCGGATCCCGGGCGCGCACCGCCGCCGTCCTGCTCGCGCTGCTCACCGCCGTCGGGCTGCTGGCCGGCTGCTCCCGCGCCGAGGAGAGCGCCCCCGCCGCGTCCGGCGGCGCGACCTCCCCGGCCGCCGAGGTGCGTCTCGGCTACTTCCCGAACATCACCCACACCCCGGCGCTGGTCGGGGTGACGCAGGGCCTGTTCGCCGCCGAGCTGGGGAGCACGAAGCTCACCACCCAGACCTTCAACGCGGGGCCGGACCAGGTCAACGCCCTGCTCGGCGGCTCGATCGACGTCGCGTTCATCGGCTCCGGCCCGGCGATCAACGCCTTCACCAAGTCCGACGGCGAGGCCGTGCGCCTCGTCGCGGGCTCCACCTCGGCCGGCGCCCAGCTGGTCACCCGGCCCGACATCACCTCGCCCGAGCAGCTCAAGGGCACGATCATCGCGACGCCGCAGCTCGGCAACACCCAGGACATCGCGTTCAAGACCTGGCTGAAGGAGAACGACCTCCCGATCGGCTCCGGCCCGGACGCGGTGACCGTGCAGAACATCGAGAACCCGCAGACCCTCGACCTGTTCAAGCAGGGCAAGGTCGCCGGCGGCTGGCTGCCCGAGCCGTGGAGCTCGCGCCTGGTCGACGCCGGGGCGAAGGTCCTGGTCGACGAGAAGTCGCTGTGGCCCGGCGGGAGGTTCCCGACGACCGTCGTCATCGTCCGGACCGAGTTCCTGGCGCAGCACCCGCAGACCGTCGAGGCGATCCTGCGCGGCGAGCAGAAGGCCATCGCCCTCATCCGCGACGACCCCGCGCAGGCCAGGACCGTCTCCAACCAGGCGATCGCCGAGATCACCGGCAAGCCGCTGGCGGCCAACATCCTCGACCGCGCGTTCACCGAGCTGTCCTTCGACACCGACCCGCTCGCCTCCACCTTCCCGCAGCTGGCGAAGGACTCGGTCACGGCGGGCATCGCGACGAGCGAGGCGGACCTGACCGGCTTCCTCGACCCGACCGCGGTCGACGCGGTCCGGACGAGCTCCGGGGAGGCCGCCGTGGACCCGGCCGGCCTCGCCGCCGCGAACTGACCTTTCCGATCGACGAGGGGAACCACCGATGACGGTCGACCTGACCACCCGGCGCCCGCCGGCCCGCGACACCGCCGTCGCGCTGTCCGGGGTCGCCAAGACCTTCGGCACCGGGGCCGGGGCGGTGACCGCGCTCCACGGGATCGACCTCACGGTCGGCGACGGCGAGTTCGTCTGCGTGCTCGGCGCGTCCGGCTGCGGCAAGTCGACGCTGCTCAACCTGCTCGCCGGGCTCGACGCCCCCACCTCCGGCACCGTGGCGGTGGGGGCGCCCCGGCCGTCGTTCATGTTCCAGGAGGCCGCGCTGATGCCGTGGCTGACCGCGCTGCGCAACGTCGAGCTGCCCCTGCAGCTCGCCGGGCACGGCCGGGCGGCCCGCCGCGCGCGGGCCGAGGAGCTGCTCGCGCTGGTGCGCCTGGAGGGGCTGGGCGCCAAGCGCCCGCACGAGCTCTCCGGCGGCATGCGCCAGCGGGTGTCGCTGGCCCGCGCGCTGGCCGCGGCCACCGGGCTCGGCGACGCGCCCGGTGCGGGCGGGCTGCTGCTGATGGACGAGCCGTTCGCCGCGCTCGACGCGATCACCCGCGACGTCCTGCAGGGCGAGCTGCTGCGCGTGTGGCGGGCCACCGGCACGACCGTCGTGTTCGTGACCCACGACGTCCGCGAGGCCGTCCGGCTCGCCGAGCGGGTCGTGCTGCTGTCCTCGCGGCCCGGCACCGTCGTGCGCGAGTGGACGGTGCCCGCCGGCGGGCACGACACCGAGGCCCGGACCGCGCTGCACGACGACATCACCGGACGGCTGCGGCAGGTGATCACCAGCCATGCCGCGTGAGGACACCTCGATCGCCGTCGTGAACGACGACCGCGACTCCGCGGCCG
This sequence comes from Pseudonocardia spirodelae, assembly GCF_037727765.1. Classification (NCBI taxonomy): domain Bacteria; kingdom Bacillati; phylum Actinomycetota; class Actinomycetes; order Pseudonocardiales; family Pseudonocardiaceae; genus Pseudonocardia; species Pseudonocardia spirodelae. Next base: position 152,185 of record NZ_JBBJUP010000009.1, read on the forward strand.
CCGTCGCCGGGCTGGACGCGCTCGACACCCCCGTCGAGCGGACCACGCCGTGGTGGCAGCGGTTCCTGCGGGCATGGCTGCCGCCGATCGTCGCGCTCGCCCTGATCGTGCTGGTCTGGCAGGTCGTGTGGGCCTCGGCCGTGCTGCCGGAGTACCAGCTGCCCGCCCCCGGGGACGTCGCGGAGGCGTTCGGGCGGACCGTGGTCACCGGGGAGATCTTCTCGATCCTGTGGACCTCGGTCAGCCGCGCCGCCCTCGGTTTCCTGCTGGCACTGGTGATCGCGACACCGCTCGGACTCGTCGTCGCGAAGGTGCCGGTGGTGCGGGCCGGGATCGGGCCGCTGCTGACGGGGCTGCAGTCGCTGCCGTCGGTGGCGTGGGTCCCGGCCGCGGTGCTGTGGTTCGGCCTCACCGACGCCACGGTGTTCTTCGTGGTCCTGCTCGGCTCGGTGCCGTCGATCGCGAACGGGCTGGTCGCGGGCATCGACCAGGTGCCGCCGATCCTGCCCCGCGCCGGGCAGGTCCTCGGCGCCACCGGCTACCGGATGGCCCGCCACGTCCTGCTCCCCGCGGCGCTGCCCGGCTACCTCGCCGGGTGCAAGCAGGGCTGGGCCTTCTCCTGGCGCTCGCTGATGGCCGCGGAGATCATCGCGGCCGGGCCCGCGCTCGGCGTCGGGCTGGGCGCCTACCTGAAGAACGGCGCCGACGTGAACGACATCGTGCAGGTGTTCGCGGCGATCCTGCTGATCCTCGTGGTCGGCATCGGGATCGAGCTGCTGGTGTTCCGGCCGCTGGAGCGACGGGTGCTGCGCGCCCGGGGCCTGGCCCTGTCCGTCTGACCCGTCCCGGCCCGCGGACGGGTGTCCGGACCACCCGCGATCAGGCCTCCCACCAGGCAGGACGCGCGTGATCCGGGTCGCGCGACGCTGGGAGCGACCCGTCCGCGCGGGCTAGGATCACGATCATGACCGGCTCGGCGATGCTGACCTCGCGCCAGCACGTCGACCTCGCGCGTGTCGCCTCCGCGCTCTGTCGGCCCTGACGCGTCGCCCCGACGGGTCGTCCCCGGCGACCCACCGTCCGCAGCCCGCGCGACCGCATCCGCCGTGCCCCGGCGCGGCCCGTCGCGCCGCGCCCACCCCCGGCCGCCGCCACGTCCGGCGACGGTCGCCCACGTCCGGAGGGACCACCATGACCACGACCGCAGACCCCCGCACCGCCTGGACCGACGAGCAGCTCGACGCCGTCTTCGCACCGGTGTTCGCGCGCATCGCCGCGGACGCGGTGCGCCGCGAGCAGGACCGGTCGCTCGCCCACGACGAGGTCGCGGCCCTGCGCGCCGAGCGCTTCGGCGCGCTGCGCGTGCCGGTCGCGCTGGGCGGCTACGGCGCGAGCGTGCGCCAACAGTTCCGGCTGCTCGCCGACCTCGCCGCCGCCGAGTCGAACCTGCCGCAGGCGCTGCGCGTGCACTGGTGGTACGTCGACGACCTGCTGCTCGCCGCCCCGGGCGAGGACCGCGACCGCCGCCTCGCCGCCGTCGCGGAGGGGACGCTGGTCGGCAACGCGATCACCGAACCGGGCGTCGGCGCGATCGACCGCTACCGCACCGCCCTGACCCCCGACGGCGACGGCCACCGGCTCACCGGCACGAAGTACTACTCGACCGGCAGCCTGTACGCCGACCAGATCCTCGTCGCCGCCGACCTCGACGGCGAGCGCGTCTCGGTCCTCGTCGACGGCGACGCCGAGGGGGTCACCCGCCACGACGACTGGGACGGGTTCGGCCAGCGCCTGACCGCCAGCGGCACCACCGTGTTCGACGACGTCGCCGTGCCCGCCGACCGGGTCCTCGGCCCCGGCTACGGCTCGGCCGGCCGTACGTGGGGCACGTCGTACCTGCAGCTCGTGCAGCTCGCCGTGCTGGCCGGGATCGCCCGCCGCGCCACCGACGACGTGGCCGCGTGGGTCCGGGAGCGCACCCGCACCTTCACCCACGCCGCGGCCGACCTGCCCCGCCACGACCCGCTCGTGCAGCAGGTCCTCGGCCGGCTGTCCGCGGCCGCGTGGTCCTCGCGGACCCTCGTGCTCGCGATCGCCGAGCAGCTCGACGAGCTGCTCGCCGCGGGCGGGGAGGACCCCGCGCTGCTCGACCGGGTCGAGCTCGACGTCGCCCACGCCCAGGCGACCGTCGTCCCCGCGGTGCTCGACGCGACCACCCAGCTGTTCGAGGTCGGCGGCGCGTCGATCACCTCGGAGGCGCTGCGCCTGGACCGGCACTGGCGCAACGCGCGGGTGATCTCCGTGCACAACCCGCTGATCTACAAGCTGCAGTCGGTCGGCGACCACGTCCTGAACGGCACCGACCTGCCCTACGCCTGGAGCGCCGGGAAGCGCTGACCCGCGCGGGTCGCGGTGCCGCCGTCCGGGGGGTGTCGGGGCGCCCGGGAACACCGCGGCCCGCCGGGTGTTGCACAGAGCGGGGACCACGCCGGCCGTCGGGAGGACACGCATGCCGCGCAAGCAGATCCACCTCGCCGCCCACTTCCCGGGCGTCAACAACACGACGGTGTGGAGCGACCCGGCGTCCGGGAGCCACATCGAGTTCGAGTCGTTCGCGCACTTCGCGCGCACCGCCGAGCGGGCGAGGTTCGACTTCCTGTTCCTCGCCGAGGGCCTGCGGCTGCGCGAGCACCGCGGGGAGATCTACGACCTCGACGTGATGGGCCGCCCGGACACCTTCACGATCCTCAACGCCCTGGCCGCGGTCACCGAACGGCTCGGCCTGGCCGGGACGATCAACTCGACCTTCACCGAGCCCTACGACGTCGCCCGCCAGTTCGCCTCGCTGGACCACCTGTCCGGCGGGCGGGCCGCCTGGAACGTGGTGACCTCGTGGGACGCGTTCACCGGCGAGAACTTCCGCCGCGGCGGCTTCCTGCCGAAGGAGAAGCGCTACTCCCGGGCCAAGGAGCAGCTGGCCGCGACCGCCGCGATCTGGGACTCGCGCACCGGTCCCGACGACCGCGGGGAGTTCGCCTACTCCTCCGACCAGTTCGACGTGCACGGGCGCTTCTCGCTGCCGCGCAGCCCGCAGGGCCGCCCGGTGATCCTGCAGGCCGGGGACTCCGAGGAGGGCCGCGAGTTCGCCGCCGCCTCGGCCGACGCGATCTTCTCCCGGCACGCCGAGCCCGAGGCCGGGCGCGCCTTCCTCGTCGACGTCAAGGGCCGCCTCGCCCGCTACGGCCGCGGGTGGGACGACCTGAAGATCCTGCCCGCGGCGACGTTCGTGCTCGGCGACACCGACGCCGAGGCCGCCGAGCGCGCCGAGGTCGTGCGCTCCCAGCAGGTCAGCCCGCAGACCGCGATCGTGTTCGCCGAGCAGCTGTGGAACACCGACCTGTCCGGCCGCGACCCCGACGGCCCGCTGCCCGAGTTCGACCCGGTCGAGGGCGAGCTGGTCTCGAAGGGGCGGGCGAGCGTGCGCCAGTACCGCGACCCGAAGGCCGTCGCCGACCAGTGGCGGGCGCTGGCCGCGGAGAAGAACCTGACGCTGCGCGAGACGGTGATCGAGGTGACCGGGCGGCACACCTTCGTCGGGAGCCCGCGCACCGTCGCCGACGCGATCGACGACGCCGTGCAGAGCGACGCCGCCGACGGCTACGTCCTCGTCCCGCACGTCACGCCGGGCGGGCTCGACGAGTTCGCCGACCGCGTGGTGCCGCTGCTGCAGGAGCGCGGCTCGTTCCGCACCGACTACTCCGGCACCACCCTGCGCGAGCACCTGGCGCTGCCGGCGGTCGCGACGACGACCGACCCGACCGCGGCCGCGACGGCGGCGCCCGGCGCCTGAGCCGCGCGCCGGGACCCGGGCCCCGCACGCGCCGTCCGGACCACGCGCGGGACCCGGGAGCTCAGGGGCGGGGCTCGGCGTCGCCGTCGGGGCCCGCGGTCGCCTGCTCGCGCCGCGCGCGGAACGCGATCCAGGCCATCGCCACCGGGATGCCCAGCAGCAGGCCGAACGACAGCAGCCCGGCCAGCCAGTCCGACGGCACCAGCACCAGCGCGATCACGCCGATCGCGACGCCCTGCAGGATCCGGTCGGCGCTGCCGCCGGGCGCGGCCCGGGGCGCCGGGTCCGGCGGGCTCAGCCGCAGGTCCGGGTCGGAGCGGCGCAGCTCGTCCTCCAGCCCGGACAGCACCCGTTCCTCCTCGCGGTCCAGCGGACGGGCCGACGGCCGGGGTTCGGGGTCGCCGGTCCCGCCGTCCGGCGGCGGCGGGAGCGGCGGTGGTGTGACGGACATCGTGACCTCCTCGGTGCCACGGACCGGGTTCCCGGCCCGGCCGTGTCCGAGCCCTGCGGCGAACGTCACGAAGTCTACCGAAACGGACATATCCTCTCCGCGCGGGCGCGACGGGCCGGGCAGGATCGACCCCATGGAACGCTGGACCGAGCCCGTGGCGCGACACGACGCCGTCGCCGTCCTCGACCGGCTCGACGGGCGGGCGGCGCACGAGGTCGCCGACGCGCTGGCCCGGATGGACGCGGTCGACGCCGGCTGGGTGTTCCGGCTGCTCGACAAGGAGCGGGCGCTCGCGGTGTTCGAGGAGCTCCACCCGCTCGACCAGCAGGAGCTGCTCGCCGGACTGCGCGAGGACGCCGTCGCCGCGCTGGTCGAGGAGATGGACCCCGACGACCGGGCGCGGATGCTGGGCGAGGCACCCGCCGGCGTCGCGACCCGGGTGCTGGCGGGCCTGTCCCCCGCCGAGCGCTCGATGACCGCGGCGCTGCTCGGCTACCCGGAGGGCTCGGCCGGGCGGGCCATGAGCCCGGAGACGGTCGCGGTGCCGGTGGGGAGCACGGTGACCGAGGCGCTGGCGGTCGTGCGGCGCAAGGGCGCCGGCGCCGAGACCGTCTACACCCTGCCGGTCACCGACGCCGGGCGCCGGGTGATCGGGACCGTCTCGCTGCGCGACCTCGTCCTCGCCCGGCCCGGCTCGGCCGTCGCCGACCTCGTCGACACCGGCGCCCCGCGGGTGCCCGCCACCGGCCCGGCCGAGGACGCGGCCCGCCTGATGGGCGAGGCGAACCTGCTCGCGCTGCTCGTCGTCGACTCCGAGGACCGGCTGCTGGGGCTGCTCACCATCGACGACGCCGTCGAGATCGTCGAGCGCGCCGACACCGAGGACACCGCCCGCCAGTCCGGCGCGACGCCCTGGTCGGGCCACTACATGTACGTGCGCGTGACCCGGCTGGCCCGGACCCGTGCCGTCTGGCTCGCGGTGCTGCTGCTCGCCGCCGTACTGACGGTGAACGTGCTGCAGGTCTTCGAGGACGCCCTGGAGCAGGTCACCGCGCTCGCCCTGTTCATCCCGCTGCTGGTCGGCACCGGGGGCAACGCCGGAGCCCAGGCCGCCTCGGCGGCGGTGCGGGCGATCGCCGTCGGCGAGGTCCGGCTCGCCGACCTGCCCGCCGTCGTCTGGCGGGAGCTGCGGGTCGGGCTGCTGCTCGGCTCGCTGCTGGGCCTGCTGGGCCTGGCGGTCGCGTCGCTGCTGGTCGGGCCGCAGGTCGCCACCGTCGTCGCGGTGACGCTGGTGGCGATCTGCGGCTGGGCGGCGACGGTCGGCGCGACGATGCCGCTGCTGGCCCGCCGGGTCGGGATCGACCCGGCGGTCGTGTCGGCGCCCCTGGTCACGACCCTGGTGGACGCGACCGGCCTGCTGATCTACTTCTCGGTGGCGCGGCTGGTGCTGGGGGTCTGAGCGAGCTCCCCGGCCTCCGTGTCACCGCCCTGCGCGGCCCGGCGGCGCGACACGACCAGGCTCGCGACGGCGGCGACGGCGATCGTCCCCGTGATGACCAGCAGCGACAGCCAGATCGGCACCTCGGGCACCGGCACCGGCTGACCGCCGTTGATGAACGGCACGTTGTTCTCGTGCAGTGCGTGCAACGTGAGCTTGACGCCGATGAAGGCGAGGATCACCGACAGGCCGTGGGCCAGGTAGATCAGGCGCTCCAGCAGGCCGCCGATGAGGAAGTACAGCTGGCGCAGGCCGAGCAGGGCGAACGCGTTGGCGGTGAAGACCAGGAAGGGCTCCTGGGTCAGGCCGAAGATCGCCGGGATCGAGTCGAACGCGAACAGCAGGTCGGTCAGGCCGATCGCCACGATGACCAGGGCCATCGGCGTGAGGACGCGGCGGCCGTCGATCCGGGTGCTGAGCTTGGCGCCGTCGTACTCGGTGGAGGTCGGCAGGACCTTGCGCACCATCCGGATCAGGCGGGAGTCGCCGGCGTCGGCGTCGTCGTGGCCGTCGCCGGACAGCGCCTCCCTGATCTGCGACCAGGCCAGCCAGAACAGGATGATCGCGAACAGGTAGAACACCGCGACGAACTGCTCGATGATCACCGCACCGACGGCGATGAACGCGCCGCGCATGACGATCGCGATCGCGATGCCGATCAGCAGCACCTTCTGCTGGTGCACCTTCGGCACCGCGAAGCTGGTCATGATCAGCAGGAAGACGAACAGGTTGTCGACCGAGAGCGCCTTCTCGGTGAGCCAGCCGGCCATGTACTCGCCGCCGTACTGCCAGCCGGAGAAGACGCCGACACCGACGCCGAACAGCAGGGCGACGGCGATGTAGCCGACCGACCAGATCGCGGACTCGCGCAGCGTCGGCTCGTGCGGGTCGCGGGCGTGTCCGACGAAGTCGAACACGAGCATCCCGATGACGACGGCGATCGTCGCCAGCCACACCCAGGTGGGCACGTTCATGTCAGGGTCCTCCAGCGCAGGTCGGGGCGCTGAAGGTCTCCTCCGCCCGCCGCGGTGACCGCGGTGGACCGGCGCCACCGGGACCAGCTCGTCCTGGTTCCGTGATGACGGCGACGCCGTGTTCGGGAGTACTCCCCTTCGTCTGTGGAGGAACGCTAGGGCATGCCCCCGCGTTCCGACAGTGGGGGGTACGCGAGGCTCGTCACATCTGTCCGTTTCCCGGACCGGGGTGCTCAGCCGGCGGCGAGCCGCACGGTCGGCGCCTCGCGGACCGGCTGGACCGGCCGCGGCGGGGCGTCCGGGCGGCGCACCGCGCGCGGTGCGACGGCGGGCAGCGGCCCGGTGCCCGACACCCGCGGCGCCGGGAAGTCCTCGGCCGCGACGTGCGCGGGGCGGGCCGGCAGCTCGGGCAGCGCGGGCAGGTCGGCGGCACCGGCCGGCAGCACCCGCACCGGGGCGGGGGCCCCGCGGAACGGCGTGGGCACCGGCGACGGCCGGGTCGCCCCGCCACCGGCGTCGCCGCGCTCCAGGCGCGTGCAGTTCTCCCGGCCGCGCCCGGCGACCCGGGCGGCGAACCGCAGCGCGGTGCGCGGCGCCTCCAGGTAGCCGACCAGCGCCCGGTACACCCAGCCCGGCGCGGACAGGGTGCGGCCGCGGGCGAGGTCGTCGAGCGAGCGGCGCACGACGTCGGCGGGCTCGAGCCACAGCGGGCCCTGCGGGTCGTCCTCGGCGCGGATCCGGCCCGCGGCCACCGCGGTGACGGTGACACCGGTGCCGGCCAGCGACGCCGCGACGGTGTCGGTGAACGCCAGGACCCAGGACTTCGACGCCCCGTAGGCGTTGCCGCCCGAGGGGAGGTAGCCGGCGAAGCTGGCGACGTTCAGGACGCCGCCGCGACCGCGGGCGGTCATCGCCGGGACGGCGGCGCGGGTGAGCCGCATCAGCGCGGTCACGTTCAGGTCGATCTCGGCGGTCAGCGCGTCGACCGGGGCCTCGGCGAACACGGCGTCGCTCTCGACGCCCGCGTTGTTGACCAGCAGCTCGACCGGCAGGTCGCGCGCGGTCAGGCGCGCCTCCACCGCGGCGAGCCCGGCGGGATCGGTGAGGTCGGCGGGCAGCACCTCGACGATCGCGCCGGTGGCCCGCCCGATCCGCTCGGCGACGGCCGCGAGACGCGCGGCGTCGCGCGCCACGAGGACGACGGCGTACCCGCGGTGGGCGAGCTCGTGGGCGTAGACCTCGCCGAGTCCGCGGCTCGCTCCGGTGACCAGTGCTGTGGGCATGGGACGGACGGTAGGGACCGTTCGCTGTGGCGTCCCTGAGAACGGCCGGCCGCGCTGAGAGCCCGCTGAGAGCCGGGCCGCCGGCCCGCCACACCCTCCCCCGCGGTAAGGGTGCGCCGGACGGGGGCTGCACCGGTACGGTCGGACCGGCACGGCGGACGGCCGGAAGGAGCGGCGTGCAGCAGATCGGCGAGGTGGCGACCCGGGTCGGTCTGTCGCTGCGGACCATCCGGCACTGGGACGAGCTGGGCCTGGTCACCCCGTCGGCCCGCAGCGCGGGCGGCTTCCGCCTCTACACCGAGGACGACGTCGAGCGCCTGCGGTTCGTCAAGACGCTGAAGCCGCTCGACCTCGGCCTGGACCAGATCCGGGAGCTGATGACGGTGATCGACTCGGCGCGCGCCGAGCTCGACGCCGGCGAGCCGGTCGGCGACGACGCCCGCAACCGGCTGGCGCTCTACCGCACCGCGGCCGAGTCCCGGATCGAGGCGCTGCACGCCCAGATCCACGGCCTGGAGCTGCTGTCGCGCGAGCTGCGGAGACTCGCGGGACCGCGCTCGGGCTGAGCCTGTCCCCGCCGCCCGCAGTGGCGTCCGCCGTACCGCCGGTCGCGCCGACGCCCGGCCGGACCGCGCCGTTCAGCGCGCCGCGGCCAGGTCCTCCGGGACGTCGACGTGGCGCCACAGGTCCGCGAGCCCGGTCAGCGGGCGGTCCGGGAGCGCGGCGTCGAGCACCTCGTACAGCAGCGGCCGGGCGTCCTCGGCGCGGGCGGCCGCGAGCAGCTCCCCGCGGCTCACCGGCCCGTCGCCGAACAGCTCACCCACGAAGTCGAGGACCTCGACCCGGGTGACGGGAACGGTGTCGGCGTGGCCGGTCGGGGTCATCCGCGCTCTCCTCTCCACGCCCGCGCAGGGGACCCGCGCGCCGAGGCCCGGACTCTACCCTCACGCCCGGAGAGTGTTGTCCGGCCGTCGCCACCTCGCGGCGCGCGGCCCGTCGCCCGGCGCCGCGGCGGCGGGGCACGCGGGCCCGGGGTGACGGTCGGACGTCCTGCTCCGGGCACCGGGACGGCGGCCGGACGGCCCGTCCGTGCGCGCCGCTCAGGCGGTCGCGCCCTGCGGGTGCACCGGGTGGCGGCCCCGCGCGAACTCCTCGACCAGCGTCGCGCAGAACGCGTCCAGGTCGTCGGGGTTGCGGCTGGTGACCAGGCCCTCGTCGCAGACGACCTGCTCGTCGACGACGGTCGCGCCCGCGTTGCGCAGGTCGGTGCGGATGCTCGGGAACGAGGTCAGCGTGCGGCCCCTGACGACGTCGGCCTCGACCAGCGTCCACGGCCCGTGGCAGATCGCACCGACCGGCTTGCCCGCGGTGAAGAAGGCCTTCACGAACGCGACGGCGGTCGCGTCGGCGCGCAGGGTGTCCGGGTTGACCGTGCCACCGGGCAGCACGAGCGCGTCGTAGTCGTCGGCGGAGACGTCCGCGACGGCCCGGTCCACGTCGATCTTCTCGTCCGGGTTGATGTCGGCCGACATCGACTGGATGGGGTCGGCGGACAGCGAGATCACCTCGACCCGGGCGCCCGCCTTGCGCAGCTCCTCGCGCGGCTGGACCAGCTCGACCTTCTCGACGCCGTCCGCGGCCAGGATCGCGACGGTCCGGCCCTCGAGTTCGTTCGCCACTGGGTTCCTCCTCGGTCTGTGGATGGTGTTCTCCCACCGACTTCCCGTTCCCGGCGCGGTCAATCGCGCACGACGGGACCGCGGTGGCCTTCCCCGGCGGCGCCGGGGCGGCTACGGTCGATCTGAGTAGCTCATCGATACCCAGGAGGGACCGTGGACGCGCGCACCGCCGCCGCCGGCCAGGTCTGCTCGGTCGCGCGCACCGCCGCGCTGCTCGCCGACCCCTGGACGGTGCTGGTGGTGCGCGACCTCGGCCGCGGCGTCACCCGGTTCGACGCGCTCGCCGAGCGGCTCGGCGTCGCACGGACCGTGCTGAGCCGGCGGCTGGACGGCCTCGTCGGCGACGGCGTCGTCGAGCGGGTGGACTACCGCGAGCCCGGTTCGCGCACCCGTGCGGAGTACCGGCTGACCCGGCGCGGCCGCGACCTCGGCGTCGTCCTGGCCGCCCTGATGGACTTCGGCGACCGGCACCTCGCCGGTGACGCGGGACCGCCGGTCGTCCGCGTCCACGAGCACTGCGGCGCGCCGGTGCGCCTGGTGAGCGTCTGCGCCGAGGGTCACCGGCTGGGCGGCGACGACCGCGTCCGCCTCGTACCGGGCCCCGGGGCCCCCACCGGAGAGCAGGAACCACGATGACCACCGAGACGCCCGCCGGGACCCCCGCGACCGCGGCGCCCGCCCGCCGTCGCGAGCACGAGTGGGCCGACCCGGTCGCGCTCGCCGCCGCGGCGTCCGGGCTCGACGGCCTGGAGTACCTGCGCCGCATCGTCGACGGCCGCCTCCCCGGCGCGCCGATCGCGAGCCTGGTCGGCTTCCGCGCGGTGTCGGCCGAGCACGGTCGCGTCGCCTTCGCGTTCGAGCCGGGCGAGCACCAGTACAACCCGATCGGCTCGGTGCACGGCGGCGTGTACGCGACGCTGCTCGACTCCGCCTGCGGCTGCGCGGTGCACTCGACGCTGCCCGCCGGGACCGGCTACACCAGCCTGGACCTGTCGGTGCGCTTCCTGCGCCGGATCACCGTCGACACCGGGACGGTCACCTGCACCGGCCACGTCGTGCACGCGGGACGGCGCACGGCGCTGGCCCGGGCCGAGCTGACCGACGCCGGCGGGCGCCTGCTCGGCGAGGCCACGTCGAACTGCCTGATCCTGCCGGGCTGACCGGGCCGGAGCGGCGGGGTCAGCGCACCGGCGCGACCGGGCCCTGCGTGCGCGCGGCACCCGAGCGGGCGGCGCGCTGCGCGGCCTCGACGCAGGTCGCCACCCGCACGGCGCCGGCCGCGTCCGGGCCGGTGCCGTAGACGGCCGGGCCGGGCAGCTCCGGGGTGAGGGCCCGCGCGTCGTCGGTGACGGCGGCGAAGCCCTGCCGCCCCCAGGCCCACACCGCGCGGTCCCCCGCGCCGCGGACCGTCCCGGTGATCGGCGCCGAGACGAAGGTGAGGTCGCCGTCGGCGACGACGAACCGCTCGCTGCCCGGTACGGCGCCGGCCGGGAGCGCCCCGGCGAGGGCGTCGACGTCGGTGCCGCGGGCGGGCGTGCAGGAGCGCAGCGCCGCCGCGGGATCGTCGGCGGCGAGCCGGGTGAAGGCGGTGACCGGGTCGACGTCGCGGTCGGAGCGCGCCTCGGCCGGGGCGACGAACGCGCCGAACCCGGCGACCACGGCGACGAGCACGGCGGCGCCCGCCAGCAGGACCCCGGCGCACCAGGCGACGGTCCGCAGGACCACCGACCCGGATCCGCTCATGTCCCCAATCTATCCGCGTTCCGCGGGGCCGGCCGTGCGATGACATGATCGGTTATCCAGCGGTGACACCGTCCGGGTCGACCACGATCACCGACGGGGTACGCGCGTTCCGTTCCGGACCGCGCTGGGGTAGGACGCGCGACCACGCGCCGTGTGCCCCACGGCCTGCCGCTGCGGCGGGACGCTCCGGCCCGGCCGCTCCGCCGTCCGGGCGGACCCACAGCGGAGTGACCTGCGCCACACCCCGTGCGGTAGCCTGCGCGCACCACGACCGCGGAGGTGCAGCGATGCCCGAGGACCGGACACGGCCCGCCACCGTGGTCCCGCTCTGCCGCGCCGTGCGGCACGACGACCTGCCCGGGGTGCACTGCCCGCACTGCGCCCGCCCGGCCCGCGACGACGGCGACGCCCTCCTCCTGCGCCTGCCCCCACCCTCCGACGACGGGACACTCGCGCGCGAACTGTGACCCGCGTCCGCACGCCGATCCGCAGCCCGCCGATCCGCAGCCCGCACGCCGATCCGCAGCCCGCCGATCCGCAGCCCGCACGCCGATCCGTCGCACGCGGTGATCCGCAGCCCGCACGCTGATCCGTCGCTCGCGCGGTGATCCGTCGCTCGCTCGTGCTGCAGCGCGAGCGCGGACGGGATCGGCGCGCTGACCGACGATCACCGGCCGCCCCGCACCCGCCCCCGCCCCCGCGCTCGCGCTCGCCGAGCCGTCCACAATTGTCGGAACCGTCCACAGCCGCCGGATCGGTCGCCGCAGGCGTCGCCCGCGGGCGCAGGGTCGGACCATGGACGACATCCTGCTGCGCCGCGACCTCCTCGGGCTCGGCGTCACCGACGACGACATCCGCCGGTTCCTGCGCAGCGGCCGCTGGACCGAGCTCCGTCCCGGCGCCTACCTGGAGGCCGGGGACCCCCGTCGCCGCTACGCGACCACCCTGCACCGCGCGCTCGTCGGCGCGACGCTCCCGCTCCTGGGGGCCGGCGCCGTCGTCAGCGGGGTCTCCGCGGCGGTGCTGCACGGCCTGCCGGTCTGGGGCGTCGACCTGTCACGCGTGCAGGTCACCCGGGACCGTGGTTCCGGCGGGCGGGGCGGACGCCGCCTCGTCCTCCGTGTCGGCCCGCTCCCCGACGACGACGTGGTCGTCGTGGACGGTGTCGCGACGACGTCGCCCGCACGCACGGTGGTCGACGTCGCCCGGACCGTCCCGTTCGAGGCGGCCGTCGTCGTCGCGGACGCCGCGCTGCACCGCCACCTCACCACCCGCGAGCAGCTCGACGCCGCCGTGTACGACGCCTGCGGCCGTCACGGCATCGGCCGGGCACGCGCCGTCGTCGCGTTCGCCGATCCACGTCCGGACGGGCCGGGCGAGTCGCGCAGCCGCGTCCGCATGCAGGAGCTGCACGTCGTCCGGCCGGTCCTGCAGCACCCGGTCACCGACCGGGACGGACGGGCGATCGGGACGGTCGACTTCTGGTGGCCCGGCCACGGCCTGATCGGCGAGTTCGACGGCCTCGAGAAGTACGGGCGCTCGCGTCGGCCCGGTGAGAGCCCCGGCGACGTCGTCGTGCGCGAGAAGCGGCGCGAGGACGCGCTGCGTGCCCGGCCCGGGGTGACCGGCGTGGTCCGCTGGACCTGGGCGGAGGTCGCGGACTTCGCCGCCGTGGCCGCGCGGCTCCCACGCCGGTGACCACCCGGCCGACGCCGCCGCCGCACGGCTCCCACGCCGGTGACCACCCGGTCGACGCCGCGGCCCGCTGGACCGGTCGGCTGGACCGGCCCGCTGGAGCGGTCGGCCGGATCGGGCTCCGCCGGGTCCGGCCGGGCGCCGGTCCGCGGGCCCGTTCCCGGCCCGTCCCGCGGTGGTGATCGTGTTCCCGCGCGCGTCTCCCGGCCCCGCACGCGACGCAGCACGCGCGGGGACACCATCACCGCGCGGACCAGGGATCAGCGCGCGAACACCGGATCACCGCGGACCCGCGTCACCGGCCGCGAGCCGCGGCCGTGGCGCGCCGGGGAGGAGGCGACCGGGGAGGAGGCGACGGGGACGGCATGCGGCGGTGCCGGAGCGCTCAGCCCTCGGCGGGGCGCAGCACGGCGGCCCCGAGGACCCGGCAGGCGTGCAGGGCCACCTCGACGTCGAGGCGGTCGGCGTCGCTCACCCCCAGCGGCCGTCCCCGCACCTCCTCGGCGCGGCGCAGCCGGTACTGCACGGTGTTCTTGTGCAGGTGCAGCTCCGCGGCCGCGGCGGCCAGGCTGCCCCCGCCGCGCAGGTAGGCACCGACGGTGTCGCGCAGCCGCTCGTGCTGCTCGTCGTCGAGGGCGAGGTCGCCGAGGACGTCGGCGACGCGCGCCGCGAGCAGGTCGGTGCCCGAGCCGAGCAGCAGCAGCGGGCCGAGGTCGTCGGCGGTGGTGACCGGGCGGCACGCGGCGGGCGCGGCGGCGGCGGCGACGGCCTGCACCCGGCGCGCGACGGCGTGCGAGCGGCGGAACCCCTCGACGCCCGTCCCGGGCGGGCCCAGCGCGGCGCGCACCGGGCCGTCGGGCAGCTCCACCGGACCGCCGGCGCAGGGGTACCAGGCCCACAGGGTGGCCGCGTCGGGGGCGACGACCAGCGGGGTGCGCGCGCAGCCGAGCTGCTCCCCGACGGCGCCGACGGCGCGTTCCAGCGCACGGCCGGGGTCGGGCGCCTCCGGCCCGGCCCAGAACACCGCGGCGCGGTGCTCGCCGGTCACCGGGTGCCCGAGTGCGGACTCGATCTCCGCGGTCGTCCCGCCGCGGCCGCCGAGCACGGCGTCGACCATGGCGAGCCGGGCGGCGTCGCGGCGGCGGACCCAGCCGTCGCGCTCGGCCTGGTGGACCGCGACCATCTCCTCGGAGACACGGTCGACGTAGAGGTGGGCGACGGCGGTGAGCTCGCGGACGGCGGCGACCATCTCGTCCGGGCCGAGCCCGGCGCCGGCGATGCGGGTGATGACGTCCTGCTGGAAGACCGCCTGCCCCAGCCGGTAGGCGCGCAGCAGGACCGTCACCGCGACGCCCTGCTGGGCCAGGCGCCGCGCCAGCTCCCCGGCCACCGGCGGCAACGGCACCTCCTCCGGGTCACCGCTGCCGACGAGCACCGCGAGCGCGCCCTCCAGAGACCCCTGGACCGTCCCGACCAGCAGCTCCCGGACCCGCGGGTCGCGGCCCAGCTCGGGCAGGCCCGCATCGATCTCGACGAGCACCCGACCGGCGAGATCCGCCAGGTCCGCGCGCACGGCGACCGCGAGCGGGGCGAGCGGACCGGTCACCGACGACACGGCCGAACGGTAGCGCGCCGCCCGCCCGCCCCCGCGCGGACGCGGGGACGGGCGGGCGGATACGGCGGCGGGATCAGCTCTCGACCAGGGTCAGCGCCCGGGCCGGGCAGGACCGCACAGCGGCGTCGACCACGGCGCGGTCGTCCTCCGGCGGGTGCTCGTCGTGGACGACCACCACGTCGTCCTCCCCCACCTCGAAGTAGGCGTCGGCCATGGCCTCGCACATCCCGATGCCCTGGCAGGCGTCGAGGTCGGCGACGATGCGCATCAGACCTGCTCCTCGGTCAGGGCGACGAAGTCGACCTTCTCGCGGACCCCGCAGTCCGGGCAGCACCAGTCGTCGGGGATCTGCGACCAGGGGGTGCCGGCCGGGAAGCCCTCGGCCTCGTGACCCGCGGCGACCTCGTAGGTGTAGCCGCAGCCGGGGCAGCGGGCGGCGGTGACGGCGTCGCCCTGCGCGCGGCGGGTGACGTCGGCGGCCGTCTCCGCGGCAGGGGCGGGCGCGGCGGGCGGCGGGTAGGCGGCGAGCAGCGTCGCCTCCTTGCCGGGCTGCAGGTTGGCGTAGCGCAGGTCGCCGTCGTAGTGGGCCACCACCAGCGGGTCCATCAGCCGGCGGAACACCGGCGGCACGGTCGCGGCCAGCATCATCCCGGTGTAGCCGGTCGGCAGGACCGGGGCCTCCGGGAAGTCGCGCAGCGTCTGGAACCGGCGCACCGGGTTGGCGTGGTGGTCGGAGTGGCGCTGCAGGTGGTAGAGCAGCACGTTGGTGGCGATGTTGTTGGAGTTCCAGGAGTGCTCGGGCAGCACGCGCTCGTAGCGGCGGCGGTCCGGCGGGCCGACCATCTGGCGCAGCATCCCGTAGTGCTCCATGTAGTTCACCAGCTCCAGCAGGGTGAACCCGAAGACGGCCTGGACGAGCAGGTAGGGCAGCACGCCCCAGCCGAACAGCGCGACGATCGCGCCCCACAGCACCAGCGACATGAGCCAGGCGTTGAGGACGTCGTTGCCGATGCGGAACGGGTGCCGGTCGCGGCGGGCGTAGCGCTTGCGCTCCAGGCGCCACGCACTGGTCAGCGAGCCGAGGACGGTGCGCGGCCAGAACCGGTAGAAGCTCTCGCCCATCCGGGCCGAGGCCGGGTCGTCCGGGGTGGAGACGCGCACGTGGTGGCCGCGGTTGTGCTCGACGTAGAAGTGGCCGTAGAACGACGGGGCGAGCGCGATCTTGGCGGCCCAGCGCTCGACGTCCTCGCGCTTGTGCCCCAGCTCGTGGGCGGTGTTGATGGCGACGCCGGCGACGGTGCCGAGCGTGATCGCGAGACCGATGTTGCCGACGACCGGCGCCCCCGCGGTGGCGATGTAGAACATGCCGGCGAACAGACCGGCGTACTGCAGCGGGAGGTAGGCGTAGGTGACCCAGCGGTAGTAGCGGTCCTCCTCCAGCTCCTCCATCACCTCGTCCGGCGGGTTCGTCGGGTCCTTGCCGGCGAACAGGTCGATGGTGGGGACGATCCCGAGCACGACGATCGGGCCCAGCCACAGCGTCACCGACAGGTCGGTGAGCACGTGCAGCCCGATGGCGAGGAAGGGCAGCACCGGGACGAGCAGGCCGAGCAGCCAGGCGTAGCGCTTGCCGTCGTGCCAGGTCTCCTGGCCGTCCACCGGTTCTGACAGGGCGTAGGTGCGCACCGTGCTCCTCCTCGTGTCGGCTCTGACGGGACTGGTCGCAGACGCTAGGGAGATCGGGTCGCGATTCCTCGGTCGGCGGGAACGAAGATCGGTGCCCCGTTCGGTCCCGCGGACCGAACGGGGCACCGCCCGCGGTGCGCGCGGGGTCAGGTCCAGCGGAAGAAGCGGACCGCCACCCCGGCCCCGACCAGCACCGTCACCGCGAGCCCGGCGACCGCACCCGGGTCCGGCGCGACCCCTCGCCACGCCGTCCCGAGCACCTCCGCCGTCGCCCCGTAGGGCAGGACCCGGCCGATCCCGGCGAGCGGGCCGGGCAGGGCGCGCGGGTCGCCGAACATCCCGCCGAGCATCCCGGTGCCGAAGAAGAGCACCACGCCGGCGGCGATCGCGGCGTTCGCCGTCGGGGCCAGCGCCGCCACGGCCGCGCCGAGCGCGAAGAACGCCGCCGTCGCCAGGACCAGGCCGCCGAGCGCCGCCCACGGCGCGGCCGGGATCCCCGCGCCGAACGCCACGGCGGCGACGCCGAACGCCACCCCGATGCCGGCGGCGACCTGCGCCACCCCGACGATCCCCTGCGCGAGCAGCACCGGGGCGGGCCCGGCGGGGGTGACGCCGAGCCGGCGCAGCACCCCGCTGCGCCGGTAGGTGGCGACGAAGCTCGGCACGTTGACCATCCCGACCAGGGCGAGCACGGTCGCGCACGCGATGGGCAGCCCCACGACCTCGACCACCGACCGGTCCCCCAGCACCTCGGGCGGCAGGTCCGGCGCCGTCGTGCCGACCATGACCAGGATCAGCGGGGGCAGCAGCAGCGGCACGACCAGGCCGGAGGTGTCGCGGGCGACCATCCGGGCCTCGGCCGCGACGAGTGCGCCCCACCCGCGGGCGGGCAGGCCGGTGCGGGCGCTCACGCCGCCACCTCCGCCCGCGGGCCGGCGCGGTGCCCGGTCAGGGCGAGGAACGCGTCGTCGAGGGTGGGGCGCTCGGCGCGCAGCCCGGTCGCGACGACCCCCTGCCGGACGAGCTCGGCACCGACCGGGCCGAGCAGCTCGCCGCGGCCGGTCACGGCCACCTCGTGCCCGGTGCGGGTGACGGCGTCGACGCCGGGCAGCGCGCACAGCGCGGACCGGTCGACCACGGCGTCGGTCCGGAACCGGACCCGGGGCGCCAGGCCCGCGGCCGCGACCAGCCCGTCCGGGCTCGCGTCGGCGACGACCCGGCCGGCGTCGAGCAGCACCGCCCGGTCGCACAGCCGCTCCACCTCGTCCATGCGGTGGCTGACCAGCAGCACCGCGACACCGCCTGCGGCGAGCCCGCGGACCAGGTCGAGCACCGTCTCCCGCGACGCCGGGTCCAGCCCGGTGGTGAGCTCGTCGAGGACCACCACCCGCGGCGCGCCGACCAGCGCGAGCGCGACGGACAGCCGCTGGCGCTGCCCGCCGGACAGGCGGTCCGACCGGATCCCGGCCTGCGCGCCGAGCCCGACGGCGTCGAGCAGCCCGCCGGGGTCGCGCCCGGTCCGGTGCAGCGCCCGGTGCAGCGCCATCAGCTCGCCGGCGGTGAGCATGTCGTGCAGCGCCGCCTCCTGCAGCTGCACGCCCAGCACCGCGCGCACGGCACGCCGGTCGCGGCGCGGGTCGAGCCCGAGCACCCGCACCGTCCCGGAGTCGGGCGTGCGCAGCCCGGCGACGCACTCGACCGTCGTCGTCTTGCCGACCCCGTTGGGCCCCAGCAGCCCGACGACCGTGCCGGCCGGGACGGTCAGGTCGACCCCGTCGGCGGCGGTCGTGCCGCCGTAGCGCTTGCGCAGCCCGCGCACCTCGATCGCATCCACGACGACGACCGTGCCGGTCGCGGGGGGCACGCCGGCAGTGCCGGACGTCGTGACCCGCGGCCATGACTTCCGGCACTGGGCCGCCCCGCGGGCCGGCCGTAGATTGTCCGGTATGCGCCGGATCGACCCGAACGTCGTCGCGGGCGTCATCATGACCGCGCTCTGCGGGATCCTCGCCGTTCCGGTCGCGCTGGAGCAGCTGGCCGGGGTCACGAGCCCGGCCGGGCCGCCCTGGCTGTGGTGGGCCGTCTACGCCGCGTTCCTCGCCGCGCTGCTCGTGGGCGGCTGGCTCGACGAGGTCGTCGGCGCGCCCGCGGCCCGGGCCCTGCTCGGGGTGCTGGTCGTGACGTCCGCGGCGCTGGTGCTGCTCGGCGCGGCGTTCGGCTGGCTGCCGATCCTGCTCGTGGTGACGGCCTCGCTGTCGACCTACCACGCGCCGCGGGCGGTCACCGCGGCCATCGTGGCCGGCAACGTCGTCGTCGCCGCGGCCGCCACCCGGGTCGCCGGGGCGCCGGTGGAGGTCGCGCTGGTCACCGGCGCGATCTACCTGCTGCTGCAGAGCGCGTCGGTGCTGCTCATCGTGGCGCTGCACCGGGAGGAGGCGGCGCGGCGCCGGCTGGCCGCCGCGCACGCCGAGCTCGCCGCCGCGGGTGCCGCACTGGCCGAGACCAGCCGCGCGCAGGAGCGGCTGCGGATCTCCCGCGAACTGCACGACCTGGTCGGGCACCAGCTCACCGCGCTGGCCCTGGAGCTGGAGACCGCCACCCACCGCGGCGCGGACCCGGGCGGCCACGTCGCGCGGGCCCGCGGGCTCGCCGGGGACCTGCTCGCCGACGTCCGATCCACGGTCGGGGAGCTGCGCCGGCGGGCGCCCGACCTCGCCGCGACGCTGCACCGGATCAGCACCCAGCTGCCCCGCCCGGTCGTGCACGTGCGCGTCGCCGACGGTCTCGCGCCCGACGAGGAGCGCACCGTCGCCGTCGTGCGCTGCGTGCAGGAGATCCTCACCAACGCGATCCGGCACGGCGACGCCGGGACGGTCTGGATCGACGTCTCCCCCACCGGCGACGGCGGGCTGCACCTGAGCGCCCGCGACGACGGCCGCGGCGCCGGCGCCCGGGTCGTGCCCGGCAACGGGCTGCGCGGGATGGCCGAGCGGGCCGCCGCGCTCGGCGGCACCGTGCGGTGGGGCCCGGCCGCACCGCACGGGTTCGCGGTCACGGCGGTGCTGCCGTGACCGTGCGGGTGCTGCTCGTCGACGACCAGACGCTGGTCCGCCACGGCATCCGCGGCCTGCTCGGGCTCGCCCCCGACGTCGAGGTGGTCGCCGAGGCCGCCGACGGTGCCGCGGCGGTCACCGCCGTCGCCGAGCACGCTCCCGACGTCGTGCTGCTGGACCTGCGCATGCCCGGCCACGACGGGCTGTGGGCGCTGCGCCGGCTGCGCGAGCGCGGCCTGGAGGTGCCCGTCCTGGTGCTCACCACCTTCGACGACGACGATCTCGTCCTCGCCGCGCTGCGCGCCGGGGCGCGCGGCTACCTGCTCAAGGACGTCACCCTCGAGGCGCTCGTCGGGGCGGTGCACACCCTCGCCGACGGCGGGACGCTGATCAGCCCGGCCGTCACCGACCGGCTGCTGCGCGCGGTGCGCGGCACGCCGTCCCCCGTGGACGGCGGCGCGCCGGTGCAGGAGCTGTCACCGCGCGAGGTCGAGGTGCTGCGGCTGCTGGCCGCGGGGCACAGCAACCGCGAGATCGGTGAGGTCCTCGTGCTGGCCGAGGGCACGGTGAAGAACCACGTGTCGAGCGTGCTGCTCAAGCTCGGCACCCGGGACCGGACCCGTGCGGTGCTGCGGGCACTGCACCACGGCCTGCTGGACCCGCCGCGGGCGCGGGACGGGCGGGACCGGGGCTGAGGGTCAGTCGTCCGACGGCGGCGGGGCGGTGGTGTCCTCCCCGACCAGCGGCGGGTCGGTGGGCAGCACGCCCGCCTCGAGCCCCGCCTCGTCCGCGGTGCGTCCGGGCGCCTGGCGTTCGACGGTGTTCTGCTCGGTCAGGAACTCCTCACCGGCGGGGTCGGGTGCGTCCGCGGGGTCCTGCGTGTGTGCGCTCATGCCGGCCGGTACCCGGTGGCACCTCGGTCACGCGTCGCGTCTCAGAACGAGACAGGGTGTCGCCGTCACCGACGGTCGCGGCGATTCACCCGTCCCGATGCGGTTGGACCGGCAGGCGCGGGGTACTCGTGCCCTGGCCGGGTGAAGATCGACGGAGGGATCGTCATGACGAGTGCACTGGTGGGTATCCGTTGCGGGCACCGTCCGTGTCGTCGTCACACGTTCGCCGACCGCCGGTCCGCCGGCGGCACCCGGTGACGCCCGAGCTCGCCCGGGCCGCCGACGCCGTCGCCCGCCTGCTCGACGAGCTGGGGCCGGGGGTGCGCCCGGAGACCGTCGTGGCCGCCGTCGCCCAGGCCTGCGACGACCTGCGCGGCAACCCGGTGGGTGCGCTGCCCGAGCTGGTGGAGCGCCTGGCCCGTGCCCGTCTGACCCCCGGCTGAGGGCCGGTCCGGCATGCCGGACGCGCGGAGGGGGTATCGCAGGGGTGTGAGCGACCACGAGCGCGAGATCCCGCTGGACCCCGAGCGGGCCGTGGACGAGCTGGAGGAGCGCGTGCTCGGCCGGCGGACCGACGCCGGCGGGGCGGACGACGACGGGCACGACCCCGTCGACGGCGCCGGGCCCGGGGACCCCGGCACCGGCGTGGACGGCGAACCGAGCGGCTGACCCCGGCCGGTCCGGGGCCGTCGCGCGACCCGTCCGACGGCCCGCCCGGACGCGGGACGGGACGACCCGGACGAATCAGGTCATGCTCGGATGGTGACGAGCGGCAGGGATCCGGCATATGGTGCCTCGTCGACGACGACGTCCGAGGAGGACCGCCCATGACCGAGGTGTCCGACCGCACCGCCCCACCGGGGGCCGGGAGCCGCTCACGGGCCGGGGTGATCGCCCTGTGCTGGACGGCGATCGTCGTCGACGGCTACGACCTGATCGTCTACGGCACCGTGCTGCCGACCCTGATCGCCGGGGAGTGGTCGCTCGACGCCGGCACCGCCGGCTGGATCGGGTCGATGGCGCTGCTCGGGATGCTGGTGGGCGCCCTGCTCGCCGGGATCGTGACCGACCGGATCGGCCGTCGCCGGCTGATGATCCTGTGCATCGCGTGGTTCTCCGTCGCGATGGCGCTGTGCGCGCTGGCGCCCTCGCCGGAGGTGTTCGGGGTGCTGCGCTTCGTCGCCGGCGTCGGGCTGGGCGGCGTGGTGCCCACCGCGATCGCGCTGACCGTGGAGTACGCCCCGCCGGGGCGGCGCAACGGGGCCAACGCCCTGATGTTCTCGGGCTACTCCGTGGGCGGCGTCGTCGCGGCGCTGTCGGGGATCGTGCTGCTCGAGCAGCTGGGCTGGCGGGCGCTGTTCTGGATCGGCGCCGGTGTCGGCGCGGTGCTGCTGGTCGTGGTCGCCGTCGCGCTGCCCGAGTCGGTGGCCTACCTGGCCGGCCGGGGCCGGCGCGAGGAGGCGGCCGCGCTCGCCGCCCGCTACGGCATGGCCGTCCCCGACGCCGCACCCGCCGGTGGCCGCTCCGGCGGCGTGCGCGCGCTGCTGGCCCGCGAGCACCTGCGCGGCACGCTGCTGTTCTGGGTCGGCACCGGCTTCGGGCTGCTGCTGGTCTACGGGCTCAACACCTGGCTCGCGCAGATCATGCGCCAGGCCGGCTACCCCCTCGGCGGCGCGCTCGCGTTCCTGCTGGCGCTGAACCTGGGCGCGATCGTCGGGGCCCCGCTACTGGGTTCGCTCGCCGACCGCGTCGGGCCGCGCCCGGTGGTCACCGGCATGTTCCTCACCGCCGCCGCGTCGATCCTGCTGCTGATGAACCGCTTCCCGACCCCGGTGCTGCTCGCGCTGATCGCCGTCGCCGGGGCGTGCACGATCGGGACGACGATCATCGTGAACTCCTACACCGCGACCTTCTACCCCGAGCACCTGCGCGCCGCCGGGCTCGGCTGGTCGCTGGGCATCGGGCGGATCGGGGCGATCGCCGGGCCGCTCTACGGCGGGGTCGTGATGGCCACCGGCGCCGGGTTCGCCGCCAACTTCCTGGCCTTCGCGATCCCCGCGGTGCTCGGGGCGGTCGTCATGGCGCTGGTCCCCCGGCGCGCGACGACGGCCTGACCCACCGGTGCGCAGCGCGGCCACCGGCCGCGCGGATCGGATCGTGTGACGGGTGCGGCGCGGCCCACACTCGCCGCACCCGTCACCACGACCCCCTCCGGGAGCACCCCATGGTCAAGCCCGTCGCGGACGGCAAGGGCTTCAAGCTCGGCCTGTTCTCCGCCAACTGCAGCTCCGGTCTCGCCGTCACCCGCGTCCCCGAGCGCTGGTCGGGCAGCTGGGAGGACAACCTGCGCCTGGCCGAGCTGGCCGACGAGGTCGGGATCGACTTCCTGCTCCCGATCGCCCGCTGGATCGGCTACGGCGGGGAGACCAACTTCCACGAGGGCGTCCTCGACCCGACCGCGCTGGCCGCCGCGCTGCTCGCCCGCACCCGGCGGATCACCGTGTTCGCCACCGTGCACACCGCGTTCAACCACCCGGTGGTCGTCGCCAAGCAGCTCGCGACCGCCGACCTCGTCGGGCAGGGCCGCGCCGGCATCAACGTCGTCGCCGGGTGGAACGAGCCGGAGTACCGCGCGCTGGGCGCGACCCTGCCCACCGACCACGACGCCCGCTACGCACTGGCCCAGGAGTGGTGGGACGTGATCCACCGGATCTGGACCGAGCCGGGCCGCTTCGACCACGAGGGCCGGTTCTTCCGGCTGGAGGGCGTCGAGGGCATGCCCAAGCCGTACGACGGCCCGCTGCCCGTGCTGAACGCGGGCTCCTCGGCGCAGGGCCGCGACTGGGCCGCCCGCAACGCCGACGTCGCGTTCACCGTGGTCGGCGGTCCGGAGGACGGCGCAGGCATCGTCACCGGCATCGCCGACCGGGCCCGACAGGGCTACGACCGGCGGGTCGGCACGTTCACCCTGGGCCACGTCGTCTGCCGCCCCACCCGGGCGGAGGCGCAGGACTACCTGCGCCACTACGCCGAGGACAACGCGGACTGGGCCGCGGTCGAGAACCTCATGCGCCTGCAGGGACTGCACGCGCAGTCCTTCACCCCCGAGATGCTGGAGACCTTCCGGCACCGCTTCGCGGCGGGGCACGGGTCCTGCCCGCTGGTCGGGACGCCCGACGAGGTCGCCGACCGGATCGCGGCGTTCCACGCCGCCGGATTCGCCGGGATGACGCTGTCGTTCGTGGACTACGTCGGTGAGCTGGGATACTTCGCCCAGGAGGTGCTCCCCCGGCTGGAGGCGCGGGGCGTCCGCGTCCCCGTGTGAGCAGGAGGCGACGAGTGACCGACCCGGCGCTGCCCGCGCGCCGCAGCGACCGGCTCGCGGAGCTGCGGGAGACGGTGCAGCAGGTCACCGTCGTGCACGAGATCTCCGTGCGCCGCGGCCGTCCCGACGGGGCGGTCGCGGTCGCCGGGCTGGACGGCGTCAACGTCGCGTTCGTGCGCTACGGCGCCGAGGTGACCGTGGACGCCTTCCCGACCCGCAGCCGGTTCGCGCTCACCGTGCCGCTGGGGCCGATGCGGGTGCGGGCCCCCGGTGTCGCCGACGGCGGGGTCGTGCCCGGCGCGTTCGTGCTCGCCGCCGACGGCCACACCGTGATGGAGCCCGACCCGGTCGCCGGGGCGCTGGTCGTCTCGGCGGGTGCGGGGCGGGTCGAGGAGCACCTCGCCTCGCTCACCGGCCGGGCGCCGGGGCGGGCGCTGCGCTTCCTGCCGCCGGGGGCGGTGGCGCCGGCCGCGCCGCCGTCGCTGCTGGAACAGGCCTGGCGCACGACGTGCGCGGTGCTCACCGACTGCGGCGGGCGACCGGCCCCGCTGGTGCGCCGGGTGCTGTCGGACCAGCTGCTCACCGCGGTGCTGCTGACCCAGCCGCACACCGCGTCGGACGCGCTGCGCGGGTCACCGGCGGGCGCGCCGGCCGACACCGTCGACCGCGCGCTGGCGTGGATCGAGACCCACCACGCCGAGCCGGTGACCGTCACCGACATCGCCCGGGCGACGGGGGTGGGCGTGCGACGCCTGCAGGAGGAGTTCCGCGCCCGGCTCGGCACCGGACCGGCGGCGGTGCTGCGCGAGGTCCGCCTCGGCCGGGCGCACCGGGCGCTGGTCGCGGGCGGCCCGGCCCCGGTGTCGGACGTGGCCCACGCCTGCGGCTTCGGGCACCTGGGCCGCTTCGCGCACGACTACCGCGACCGCTACGGCGAGCTGCCCTCGGAGACCGCCCGGCGCCACCGCGGATGACCGGGGCGGCGCCGGGCGCGGGTCAGCGCCGCAGCCGCGACCGCAGCCGCTGCCCGGGGCCGGGGGTGCTGAGCCGGTCGGCCACCAGGAACCCCGACGCCCCGCCGAGGCCGGGGCCCGGGTGGGTGGAGGCGCCGATCTGCCACAGGCCGGGGACCGGCGTCGCGTGGCTCCCGGCGCCGGGCAGCGGCCGCCACCAGAAGTTCTGGTCCAGCTCGGCCGAGCCCGCGTAGGGGTCCCCGCGCAGCGCGTTCGGGTTGTGCGCGGCGATCGCCGCCGGGTCCAGCACGTCGACGTGCAGCACCCGCTCGCGCAGGCCGGGGGCGTGCGCGGCGACCCGGTCCAGGACGCGGCCGGCGTAGCCCTGCGCGAGCGCGCCGTCCCAGCCGCCCGCGGTGCCGAGCTCGCCCGCGGCGTCGCCGACCGGCTCGAACGGCAGCTCCTGCAGCTGCAGCCAGAGGGCCCCGGCCCCCTCGGGCACGCGGGTCGGGTCGAGCACGTGCTGCTGCCCGACGACGACGGTCGGGCGGCGCGGCAGCAGT
Organism: Pseudonocardia spirodelae; assembly: GCF_037727765.1. Taxonomy (NCBI): domain Bacteria; kingdom Bacillati; phylum Actinomycetota; class Actinomycetes; order Pseudonocardiales; family Pseudonocardiaceae; genus Pseudonocardia; species Pseudonocardia spirodelae. The sequence continues at coordinate 177,446 of NZ_JBBJUP010000009.1, forward strand.
CCCGCCTCCGCCTCGGCGCAGGCGATCGCGGTCGAGGACGACCCGTCGGCGACGTGCACCAGCGGCACCGCGCCCAGCCGGGCGTCGGCCCACGGGACCGGCCCGGACAGCGTCACGTGGATCTGCATCGCGGCGCGGCCCGGCCGGTAGCGGGCCGCCGCGTCGGCGACCGGCGCCGGCACCGCCCCGGGCGGCAGCAGCGAGCCGTACAGCGCGGGCGGGGTCACCGAGGCCAGCACCGCGCGCCGCGCGTGCAGCGCGAACCCGTCCCCGGCGACGCCGGTGGCGCGCCCGGAGGCCACCGTGACCCGCTCCACCCGGCGCCCGGTGTGCACGGCGACGCCGAGCTCGTCGAGCAGCCGCTCCCAGGCGGTGAGGAAGTTCCCCGCGCCGCCGGTGGCGACCGGCAGCCCCGCGCCGTGCATCGTGGCGGCGAGGACCGGCACCATCAGCCCGCCGGACGCGGAGTCCGGCGCCAGCCCCGCGTGCAGCAGCCACGGCGCCCACAGCCGGTCGGTCTCGGGCCCGGCGAAACGGGCGCGCATCCACGACCGGCCCGACGTCAGCGCGTCGCGGGCGTAGGACTCCAGCCCGGCGACGCCGGCCGCCCGGGCCAGGGTCGCGACCGGCCCGAGCGACGACGGCGCGTGCAGCTCGGCGCCCAGCAGCCCGCCGATCCCGGCGGCGTGCGCGCCGAACCGCTCGACCATCGCGCGGTAGGCGTCGCGGTCGGCCGCCTCGGCGAAGCCGTCGACGGTCTCCTCCACCGAGCGTTGGGCCAGCGCCACCTCGCCGGTCCCGGTGACGGTCGCGGTGAGCGGGCCGTCGGTGTTGGCGTAGGCGAGCCCGTGGCGGTGCAGGTCCGCGCCGAACGCGGCGTAGGCCGGCCCGGTGACGAACAGCGGGTGCCAGCTCGACCAGGTGTCCTGGGTCCAGCCGTCGCGCCGGCGCGCGGCGACGAACCCGCCGACCCGGTCGTGGTCGTCGACGAGCGCGACCGACCAGCCGCCGCGGGCGAGCCGGGCGGCGGCGGCCAGGCCGTTGATCCCGCCGCCGACGACGACCGCGTCGTACGTGGCGTGCACGGCTCAGGCCTCGACGAGCGCGAGGACACGCGCCGGGCTGCCCGAGCCGCCGACGATCGGCAGCGGGCACACCACGAGCACGGCACCGGTCGCCGGGAGCGCGTCGAGGTTGCGCAGGCTGGTCAGGCCCCACTTGCCCGCGCCCATCAGCTCGGAGTGGCAGGGGAACGCGGGCTCCAGGTTCGGGGCCTGCCCGGCGTCGGTGCCCACGGTCTCCACGCCGAGCCCGGCGACCGGGGTCTCGCGGGCGAGCCAGCGGGCGCAGTCCGGCGCGACGCCGGGGGTGTGCGGGCCGTTCTCGTCGGCGTTGGCGAAGGCCGCCTCGTCCTCGCCGCGGGCGGCCCAGCCGGTGCGCAGCAGCAGCCAGCCGCCGTCGGGCAGCGGGCCGTGCTCCGCCTCCCAGGCCCGGACGTCCCCGATCTGCAGGAGGTGGTCGGCGTCGGCCTCCACCTGCGCCGTCATGTCGATCACCGCGACCGGCGCCACCAGCGTGGACATCGGTGCCTGCGCGACGTCGAGCCCGTCCCGTCCGGTGATCCAGTGGTTCGGCGCGTCCAGGTGGGTGCCGGTGTGCTCGCCGGTCCGGATGTTGTTCCAGTACCAGGCCGGGCCGCGGTCGTCGTAGCGGGAGATCTCCTCCAGCTCGAAGCGGGCGGTCTGGCCGAACGGCTCGGGCAGCTCCAGGATCGGCGTCGAGGCCTGCAGCGGCGTCGTCAGGTCGACGACCCGGACCGAGCCGGAGCGGGCGGCGTCGAGCAGGGCGGAGAGCACGGACACGGGGACCTCCAGGTCGGTCGGGGCGTGCCGGACAGCTTCCCGGCACCGATGCGCGCACGGCCATCCGTTGCGCGCGGCGGCTGTCCGCGCAGCGTCGCGCCGCCGGGCCGTCCGGCGGCGCGGGCTCTCACCCGCGCAGCGTCTCGGACGGGGACTCGCCGAACCGCTCCCGGTAGGCGACGGCGAAGCGGCCCAGGTGCGCGAAGCCCCAGTCCGCGGCGACCTGGGAGACGGTGCGCCGGGTCGGGTCGGCCTCGCGCAGCTCGGCCCGCACCCCGGCCAGACGGGCCTCGCGCAGCCGGGCGGTGGGGGTGGTGCCGAGGTGGCGGCGGAACCCCTCCTGCAGGCTGCGCACGCTCGTCCCGACGGCCTCGGCGACGTCGTCGACGGTCAGCGGCTCGCGCGCGTGGCCCTCGATCAGCGCCTCCGCGCGGCGGATCACCTTCGGCACCGCGGGCGCGGTGTCCGGCGGTGCGAGCAGCTCGTCGCTGGCCGAGTGCGGCACCGCGGCGAGCAGCTGGCTCATCAGCAGCTGCTCGGCCTGCGCGCGCAGCGCCGGGTGGGCGAGGCCGCCGGGGCCGTCGAGGTCGGTCCGGACCATGTCGACGGTGGACAGCCAGGACCGCGCGGCCGGGGTCGTCAGGTCCACGCTCGTGGCCAGCCGCAGCGGCTTCGACGGCGGGCGCCCGAGCAGCCGGTGCAGCTGCGCCGCCAGCGCGTCGCGCCCGACCCGCACGATCAGCTGCTCGTTGCCCGCCTCCCAGGTCATGTCCAGGCCGGCGTCCGGGTCGGGCACCGACGCCGTACCGGGGTCGGAGACGACCTCGGTGCCGCCGGTGCGCACCAGCGCGCGGCCGGAGAGCGGGATCTGGACCAGGACGAACGAGCGCAGCGGCTGCGGCCGGATCCGGACCGTCGCGCCGTAGGCCAGGTAGGACAGCCCGACCGCGCCGAACGTGGCGGTGTTGAACCGGACGGGTGCGGGTGCGGCCCGCTCGACGGGTTCGAGCCGGTGCGGGCAGAACACCTCCCCGACCCGTTCGCGCGCCTCCTCCAGGTCGGGCGAGTGGACCCGCCGGAACCCGCTCAGCACCTCGGTCATGGCACCTCCTCGTGCTCGACCCCGGTTCCCGTGGCCCGGTCGCGTCCCCCGGACAGCGACCGCGTGGTGGGGATAGTCACGTCGACTATATAGCCAAAAGATGACTGCCATCACGGGTCCGCTAGATGACTGTTCTGTTTCGGAGGCTCCCATGACTGACCTGCACGGCCGCACGGTCCTGGTGACGGGCGGTTCCACCCTGGTCGGGCACGGCGTCGTCCGCGCCCTGCACGGCGCCGGGGCCACCGTCGCGATCGCCGACGTCGACGCCGCCGGCGCGAAGCCCCTGCTCGACGAGCTCGGCGACCGCGTCACGTTCCACCCCACCGACATCACCGACGACGACGCGGTGGCCGCCACCGTCGCGGCGGTCGCCGCCCCGGCCGGGCTGCACGGCCTGGTCAACCTCGCCTGCAGCTACCTCGACGAGGGCGCCGGCACCGGACGCGCCGACTGGCTGCGGGCGCTCGACGTCAACGTCGTCGGCGCGGTCCAGACCACCAGGACCGCGCGGGCGCACCTCGCGGCGGCCCGCGGCGCGGTGGTCAACCTGACCTCGATCTCGTCCAAGGTCGCCCAGACCGGGCGCTGGGTCTACCCGGCCTCCAAGGCGGCGCTGGTGCAGGTCACCCGCTCGATGGCGATGGACCTGGCCGGCGACGGCATCCGCGTCAACTCGGTGTCCCCGGGCTGGACGTGGTCGAAGATCATGGACGAGCTCTCCGGCTCCGACCGCGCGCACACCGACCGCGTCGCCGCGCCGTTCCACCTCACCGGCCGCGTGGGCGACCCGGACGAGGTCGGCGCCGTCGTCGCCTTCCTGCTCTCCCCGGCCGCGTCCGCCGTCACCGGCGCGGACTGGGCCGTCGACGGCGGCTACTCGGCCATGGGCCCGGAGCAGGCCGTCCCCGCCATCCCCCGACTCGCGACCGCCTCGGAGTGACCACCATGAAGATCGCCGTCGTCGGGGCCGGGTTCGCCGGCCTCTCGTCCGTCAAGGTCCTGACCGGGTTCGGTCACGACGTCACCGCCTTCGAGAAGGCGCCCGACGTGGGCGGGGTGTGGAGCGCCAGCCGCCGCTACCCCGGCCTGACCACGCAGAACGACAAGGGCACCTACTCGCTGTCGGACTTCCCGATGCCGCGCCACTACCCGGAGTGGCCGTCGGGCCAGCAGGTGCAGGAGTACCTGGAGGCCTACGCCCGGCACTTCGGCATCCGCGACCGGATCCGGACCGGCACCGAGGTGCTCTCCGCCGAGCCCCGCGACGGCGGCGGCTGGGTGCTCACGACCGGCTCGGGCGTCGAGGAGTTCGACCACCTCGTCGTCGCGAACGGGATCTTCTCCGAGCCGTTCCTGCCCGCGTTCCCCGGCACCGAGGAGTTCCGCGCCGCCGGCGGCCGCTACTGCCCGCCGTCGGAGTTCACCGACATCGACGACGCCCGCGACCGCGACGTCGTCGTGATCGGCTACGGCAAGTCCTCCTGCGACGTGGCGGTCGCGCTGGACGCGGTGTCCCGCTCGACGACCGTCGTGGCGCGCGAGCTGCTGTGGAAGATGCCGCGGCGCATCGGCGGGGCCCTGAACTACAAGTACCTCCTGCTCACCCGCCTCGGCGAGGGCCTGTTCCGCTACGCCCGCCTGGCCGGCTTCGAGAAGTTCCTGCACGGCCCCGGCAAGGGCGTCCGCAACGGGATGATGGCGAGCCTGCAGGGCCAGATCGTGCGCCAGCTGCGGCTGCGCGAGCTCGGCCTGGTACCCGACGGCTCGCTGGAGGACATCGCCCGCTCGACGGTGTCGCTGGCGACCGAGGGGTTCTACGAGGGCGTCGCCGACGGCTCGATCACCGTCCACCGCGACACGCTGATCACCGCGCTCGGCGCCCGCGACGGCAGGCCCGTCGCCGTCCTGGAGGACGGCAGCGAGATCGCGGCCGACGTCGTCGTGGCCGCCACCGGCTTCCACCAGCGGGTGCCGTTCCTGTCCGCGGCGGTCCGCGACCGGCTCGTCGACGAGCGCGGGAACTTCGAGCTGTACCGGCAGATCCACCCGCACGCGGTCGCCGACCTGAGCTTCTGCGGCTACAACTCCTCGTTCCTGTCGCCGCTGTCCGCGGAGGTCGCGGCGCTGTGGATCGGGGTGCACCTCGCGGGCGGGTTCGACCTGCCCCCGGTGGAGGCGCGCCGGGCGTTCGTCCAGGAGCGGCTGCGCTGGATGGAGGAGCGGACCGAGGGCAAGCACGCCCGCGGGACGAACATCATCCCGTTCTCGCTGCACAACATCGACGAGATGCTGTCCGACCTCGGCGCGACGATCGGCCGCCGGCGCCGGTTCACCGAGTGGCTGCTGCCCGTCGACCCGGGCGCCTACGCCCGGATCACCGCGACCCTGACCGCCCGCCACGCGCCGCTCACCGCAGGACCGGCCCCGCACCCGGGCGCACCGCTGCGGGCGGCCGGATGAGGAGCCCCGCTCCCCCGCGACGCGCCGCACCGTCCACCCCGGACGGTGCGGCGCGTCCGCGTGTGCACCCGCGGGGCCACGCCGCGCCCGACGGTGCCGCCACGCCGGGACGCGCACGACCGGTCGGCACCCCCGCCCGGCCGTACGATGCGCTCGTGACGACCGTCGCCGAACCGGAGGAGATCCTCGCGCCCGTACCGCCGCGACGGCTGATCGTGACGGTCTACGGGCTCTACGCGCGCGAACGCGGCGGGGCGCTGTCGGTGTCGTCGCTGGTCCGCCTGCTCGGCGGCCTCGGGGTCGACGGCCAGGCCGTCCGCTCGGCGGTGTCCCGGCTCAAGCGGCGCGGGCTGCTGGAGCCGGTGAAGGTGGACGGCGCGGCCGGGTACCGGCTCTCGGCCGCGCTGGCCGACGTGCTCGCCGAGGGCGACGACCGCATCTTCTCCCGCCGTCGCGCCGGGGCCGGTGAGGGCTGGCTGCTGGTCGCGTTCTCCGTGCCCGAGTCGGCCCGCGACCAGCGCCACCAGCTGCGCAGCCTGCTGATCCGGCTCGGCCTGGGCACCGTCGCGCCCGGGCTGTGGGTCGCGCCCGCGCACCTGGAGGCCGAGGTGTCGCACGCACTGGACCGCGCCGGTCTGCGCGGCTACACCGAGCTCTTCCGCGGCCGGCACGTCGCCGGGCGCGCGCTGCGCGAGACCGTCGCCTCCTGGTGGGACCTCGACGCGCTCGCCGCCCAGTACTCGGCGTTCCTCGCCCGCCACGAGCCCGTGCTGGGGACCTGGCGCGACGGCGAGGGCGGCGCGGAGCAGGCCTTCGCCGACTACGTGACGCTGGTGACGGTGTGGCGACGCCTGCCCTACCTCGACCCCGGGCTGCCGCTGGACGCGCTGCCGCAGGGCTGGGTGGGCGACCGCGCGGAGGAGCTCTTCGGCGACCTGCGCGCCCGCCTCGCCGGGCCGGCCCGCGAGTACGTCGGCGGTGTACTGGACGGCTGAGCCGCTACCCCGGTCCGGCGGCCTTCCGGCGGGCACCGCACATGCCGGTGCCCGCCGGGCCACGCCGGCCGCGGGCGCGGGTCAGACCCGCCGCGCCGCGACCGCCTCGATCTCGATCAGCGCCTCCGGCTGCCACAGCGCGGTGACCCCGACGCCGGTCATGGCCGGGTAGGTCCGCCCGCACAGCTCCTTCCAGATCGCGCCGATCTCCCGGCCCCGGGCCTGGTAGCCGGGGATGTCGATCAGGTAGATCCGCACCGACAGCAGGTCCGCGGGCTCCGAGCCGGCCGCGCGCAGCGCGGTGAGCACGTTGGTCATGGCCTGGCGGAACTGGTCGACGATGTCGCCGTCGACGATGCGCCCGCCGGCGTCCATCGCGGTCTGGCCGGACAGGTGCACGGTGTCGCCGTGGCGGACCGCGTGCGTGAACCCCGAGGGCCGGGCCAGGGTGTCCGGGTCGATGAGCTCGACGGCGGATCCGGTGCCGGTGGTCATGTCAGTGCTTCCCCTTCTTCGACGGGACGGTGGTGGGCAGCCCGGCCCCGGACAGCTGCGCGCGCAGGGCGGCACCGTCCTCGTCGGACAGGGCCGCGGAACGCAGGCGGGCGAGCGTCGCGGCCGCGTCGGGGCGGCCGCGCAGGCCGCAGGCGGCCTGGCAGAGCAGGGCGAAGCTGTCGTCGCCGTGGGCCCAGGTGGCGCCGTAGCCCTTGAGGACCTTCTGGCAGACGACGATCTCCGTGGCGAGCCCGGCGTCGTCGGCGACGACGTCGAGCGCCAGTGCGGTCCAGGCGTCGATGGCCCGCTGCTCCTCGACGAACCGCAGCGAGCGCGGCCGCAGCGGGCGCATCCGGGCCATCGTCGCGAGCATCGCGTAGCCGCGCACCGAGGTCGTGTTCAGCACCATGCCGTCGCGGGTGACCCGGTCGACGGCGCGGGTGAAGGCCTTCGAGCGGCGCAGCACCTTCCCGAGCCGGTAGGGCAGGGTGTCGGTGATCTCCTCGGCCTGCGGGTGCAGGTACTCGCGCACCTGCGACAGCTGCGCCGCGCTCACCCCGGCCTCGTCGCGGACCCGCTCCAGGCGTCGGGTGCGGGTCTTCTGCAGCGCGACCTGGATGGTGTCCTGGTAGCACATCCACAGCGCCAGGTGCCGCGCCGCCTCGGTGGTCAGGCGGGCGTCGCCGTAGGGGTCGGGGTCGACGGCGGCGAACGCGCGGACCCGCTCCAGGTACCGGGCGGCGTAGCCGAGGTCCTGGTAGACCCCGGTGCGCACGAGGCCGTGCAGGACGGTCGAGCGGGCCGCGGCGGGGAGGTCGCCCACGGTGGCGGCGAGCGGGCGCAGGTCCGGCCCGACGAGCGACCCGGGGTCGGTCGCGGCGACCGCGGTGCGCCGCGCCTCCTCGCGCGCCTTGCGCTCCTCGGTCGACACCGGGCGGGGCCCGATGCTGATGTCCACCGGAGCCGGAGCGGCGGCCGGGGCCGCCGTCGCGGGCGGGGCGAGCGCGACGTCGACGGGCCCGGTCCCGGTCCCGGCGGAGTCGGCGTCGGACTGCGCGACGGCGAGGGCGGCGCGCGCCGCGTCGACGCCACCCGCGAAGGCGGCGAGGCTCGGCCCGACGCCCTTGCCGGCGTCGCGGATCGCCTGCTCGAACTGCTCGCGGGTGAACGGCAGCGCGCCGGACCCGGCGAGCGCGCCGAACAGCGCCGCGGAGATGACGCTGCGGTGCTCCTGCGCGATGGCGGCGAAGTCCGCGGCGACCAGGCTGCGCGCGGCGCGGCCCGCGGCGGCGACGAGCTCGGCGGAGTCGACGCGGCCGTCGCCCAGGTGCATCTTCTCGTCGATCGAGTAGACCCGGTTGGTCGAGGTGATCAGGGTGGTGCGGTCGGGGGTGGCGAAGCCGCGCTGCACGGCACGGCCGCACTCCATCAGCTCCGAGGCCACGACGACGTCGACCTCCCCGGGCGCGGGGAACACCGACAGCACCGGCTCCGGGCGGCCCGCGTCGTCGTGGGCGGCCACCGGCGGGTGGAGCTCGGCGTAGTAGACGGTGGCGCCGGTGCGCTGGGCGACACCGGCGACCGAGGTGGTCTGGGCGTGGTAGCCGGCCGCCTCGGCGACGGCGACCACCCAGTCGGCCAGGACGCCGCCGCCCTCGCCGCCCATCGCCAGGATCGCGAGGGTGATCGGGCGGGTCCCGGCGTACCAGGACCCGGCCGCGGTGCCGGTCGGTGCGGGCATGACGGTGGGCATCAGACGGCCTCCATCCGGGCGGCGCGACGCTCCAGGCCGCGCCCGACGAGGGTGATCCACCACGACCGGGCGCGGGCGCGCAGCCGCTCGCCGACGGTGGGGTTGTCGACGACGTCGGTGCGGTAGAACGACGGGCACAGCACCGCGGCGTGGGCGTTGTTGCCGCACACCCCGCAGCCGACGCAGGAGTCGAGGACGGTCGCGATCGGGTCGGTGCGCAGCGGGTCGGGGTTGTCGGTGATCGTCAGCGACGGGCAGCCGGAGATCCGGATGCAGGCGTGGTCGCCGGTGCAGGTCTCCGGGTCGACGCCGAACCGCTCGCGCACGACGCGCTCGCCGCGCTCCAGCTTCGCCGCGCGGTCCTTCTTCACCCGGCGCTGCCGGTTGAGCTGACACTCCGACTGCATGACCAGCAGCTCGGGGCCGCGGTCCTTGCGGCGGAACGCCTTGAGGAAGGTGTCGCGCACCCTCGCCACGTCGTAGGTGTGGTCGATGGTGGTGGCGTCGGTGATCCCGAGGCCACGGGCGGCGGTCTCGATGGGGTGCTTGGTCGACCGGCGTTCGGAGTCGGCGTGGCTGGACAGCACGTCCTGTCCGCCGGTGGCGGCGGCGTAGTCGTTGTCGACCACCACCATGAGCTGGTCGGACTTGTTGAACACCGCGTTGCCGATGCCCGAGACCAGCCCGTTGTGCCAGAACCCGCCGTCTCCCATGATCGACACCGGGCGCCTGCCGGAGGTCCCGCCCGCCAGCGCGGACGAGCCGGCCGCGCCCATGCCGTAGCCCATCGTCGTCGCGCCCAGGTCGAACGGGGCATTGATGGCGAACAGGTGGCAGCCGATGTCGGCGGAGATCTGGTGCTCGCCGGTCTCGCGCTCGGCGAGCTTCAGGCCGGCGAAGATGGGCCGCTCCGGGCAGCCGGTGCACAGGCCGGGCGGGCGGGGCCGCACGACCTCGGCCGCGACCCGCGGCGCGAACGGGCTCGCCGGGTCGCCCGGGTCGAGCAGCAGCGACGGCCGGTGGGTGACGACCTCGGGCGCGTACTTGCCGAGGAACGACTCCAGCCCGCGGGTGATGACCTGCGCGGTGTACTCCCCCGACGGCGCCAGCATGTCCTTGCCGTGCAGCACGGCGGGGACGTCGGCGCGGCGCAGGATCGCGTGCAGGTTCTGCTCGATGTAGTCCGGCTGCCCCTCCTCGACCATGATCACGGCGCGCTTGCCGGTGGCGAACTCGACGATCTCGGAGTCGACGACCGGATAGGTCACGTTCATGACGTAGGTCGGGACGCGGGTGCGGCCGAACGCGTCCGAGCAGCCCAGCAGCTCCATCGAGCGGTTGAGGGTGTTGTAGAGCCCGCCCTGGACGATGACGCCGACGTCGTCGGCGGTGCCGTCGCCGGGGAACAGCTCGTTGAGCCCGCGCTCGCGGACGAACTCCACCGCCCGCGGCCAGCGCGACTCCAGCTTCTCCCGCTCGTGGGCGAACGACGCCGGCGGCAGCACGATCCGGTCGACGCTGCGGCGCGGGGCGTCCGCGGCCTGCGCGACGGTCATCGGGGGCCGCACGTTGTCCTTGGCGACGAAGCCGCCGTGCAGGTGGCAGGAGCGCAGCCGCAGCTCCAGGAACACCGGGGTGTTCGAGGCCTCGGACAGCTCGAAGCCGGTCTCGACGGCGTTCACGATCGCGGTGGTGTCCGGGCGCGGGTCGAGCAGCCACATCTGCGACTTCATCGCGAACGCGTGCACGCGCTCCTGCATGATCGAGGAGCCCTCGCCGTAGTCCTCGCCGAGGATCACCAGCGCGCCGCCGGTGACCCCGCCGGAGGCCAGGTTGGCCAGCGCGTCGGAGGCGACGTTCGTGCCGACCGGGGACTTGAAGGTGATCGCGCCGCGCAGCGGGTGGTGCACCGACGCGGCGAGCATGGCCGCGGCCGTCGCCTCCGACGCGGAGTTCTCGAACCGGATGTCGAGCTCGTCGAGGATCTCGCGGGCGTCGCCCAGGACGTCCATCAGGTGCGAGATCGGCGCGCCCTGGTAGCCGCCGACGTAGGCGACACCGGACTGCAGCAGCGCCTTCGTGACGGCGAGGATGCCCTCGACGTGCAGCGTCTCGCCGGCGCCCGCGCGCAGCTTCTGCACCTCGGCGGCGAAGGACCGTTCGGCCATGGCCGTCCTCTCGTCGTGGTGGTGGGGGTACTTCGGATGACGCTAGGCACTGACGGCGGCCACGCCTATCCCGTGGGCGTGCCCGCTGTCCGGTGGGCGCTGCGCCTACACGTCCAGGTCGGTCAGGTGCTCGAAGCGCAGCCCCAGGTCGGTGACGGCGACGGCGACCGGCGCCAGCGCGGCCCGCAGGTTGGCCGCGACGCACGGCGGGAGGTCGTCGCGCCGCAGGGCCGCGACGATCCGGTCGTAGATCTCGAGCAGGGCCCGCTCGGCGTCGTCGAGCGGGGCGCCGAGCAGGTCGCCCGGCGCACCGCCGGGGGTGGTGCGCGGGGCGTGCGCGGGGGTGGTCGCGGCGGTGGTGGTCATGGCGGGCTCCTCGCGGGTGGGCCGGGCGGGGCCCGGGTCAGACGGCCGGGCGCAGGTCGGTGAGCCGCCGGGCCTTCAGCTCGAAGCGGGGCAGCTCCCCGGTGGCCGCGCGGCGCACCCGGAAGCGCAGGCCCTCGTGGGCGTCGGCGAGCTCGGCGCCGACCCGCTCGGACAGCAGCGCCCACGCCGTGTCGTCGACGGTGGTGGAGGGCTCGAGCAGCAGCTCGATCTCGTCGCGGTCGCCCGGGCGGGAGATGCGGATCTGGAACTCCTCGACCCCGTCGAAGCCGCGCACGATCGCCTCGACCGCGCCCGGGTAGACGTTCGTGCCGCGGACGAGCTTCATGTCGTCGACCCGCCCGATGATCCCGCCCTGGTAGAGGTCCCAGGTCCGGCCCGAGGTGGTGGCGGTGTGCGGGACCCGCACCACGAGGTCGGCGGTGCGGTAGCGGATCAGCGGCGTGGTGGACCGGCCGAAGGAGGTGCAGACGCGCTCGCCGCGCTCGCCGTAGCCGATCTCGCGACCGGTCGCGGGGTCGATCACCTCCTCCAGGAGGTGGTCCTCGATGACGTGGCAGCCCCCGGGCTGCTCGGCCGGGGTGAACATGACGATGGTCGACACCTCGGTCATGCCGGCGGTGTCGAACGCCTGCGCACCCCACTTCCGCTCGATCAGCGCCTTGGTCTCCGGGATGGACCCGGCGGGCTCCCCGGACAGGATCACCCGGCGGACCGGGCCGTTCACCAGGTCGATGCCCAGCTCCTCGGCCTCGGCGGCCAGGCGCAGCGCGTAGGTCGGGGTGGACGCGACGACGGTCGCGCCGAAGTCGTGGATCTGGCGGACCCGCTGGGCGGTGGTCTGCGCGCCGCCGGGGACGGTCAGCGCGCCGATCTTCTCCAGCCCGTTGTGCAGGCCCCAGAACCCGATGAACGAGCCGTACCCGAACGCGACGTAGCCGACGTCGTGCGGGCGCACCCCGGCGCCCCACAGCGCGTAGCACCACATCTCCGCCGACCACGACCAGTCCTTGCGGGAGTCCAGCGCGCGCAGCGGGGTGCGCCCGGACGTCCCCGAGGTGGTGTGCAGCCGGATCGCGCGGTCCGGGCCGGTGACCGGCAGCTCCCCGAACGGCGGATGCGCCTCCTGCGAGGCCATCCACTCCTCGCGGGTGAGGAACGGGATGCGCGCCAGGTCGTCGCGGGTGCGGATGCGGTCCGGGTCGACGGCGGCGAGGGTGCGCCGGTAGTGCGGGCTGCGGGCCTTCGCCCAGGCCAGCACGCGACGGAGCTTCGCGAGCTGCAGCTGCGCGAGGTCCTCGCGCGCCATCAGCTCGGTCTTGGGGTTCCAGAACGGCTGGTCGGTCACCTGGTGGGCCACGGGGTCCCCTTCTCCCGGCGAGCGCCGTATATCGCGAACGTGACGCCAGTCATCAGAGCATGAGCCATAGCGCGCGGGCAACCCCCGTACGCGCGCCGGATCACGCGGAGATCAGCACGTCGTGGCCGCGGGACGCGGATGCTGTCCACTGGACGCAGGTCACACTTCCGACCTTGCCGCCGTCACTGCATCGTGTTTCAGTAGTCAGCGTCATCGATACGACATAGGAGGTCGGCATGCGTCTGGCGACCCTGCGGACCGGCGGTACGACCGTCGCCGCCGTCGCCGCGGGCGGCAGCTGGGCGCCCCTGCCCCACCGCGACGTCGGTGCGCTGCTGCGCGACGCCGACGGCCTCGCCACCGCCCGCGCGAGCGCGGGGCCGGGGCCGCTGCCCGCCGGCGCCGACCTCGCCCCGGTCGTGCCGCACCCGGCCAAGGTCGTGTGCTGCGGGCACAACTACGCCGGTCACATCCGCGAGATGGGCCGCGAGCTGCCCGCCCACCCGACGCTGTTCACGAAGTTCGCCGACACCCTCACCGGGCCGGCCGACACCGTGACGGTGCCGGGCCTGGCCGCGGACCTGGACTGGGAGGCCGAGCTGGCCGTCGTCGTCGGGGCGCCGCTGCACCGCGCGACCCGCGACGGCGCCGCCGCCGCGATCGCCGGGTACACCGCCGCGAACGACCTGTCGGTGCGGTCCTGGCAGCGGCACACCGGCCAGTGGCTGCCGGGCAAGGCGTTCGACGCGACCACCCCGCTCGGGCCGGTGCTCGTCACCCCCGACGAGCTCGACCCGGCCGCCGGGCTCGCGCTGACCTGCCGGGTGAACGGCGAGCGCGTCCAGTCCGGCGACACCGCCGACCTGGTGTTCGACGCGCCCGCGCTGCTCGCCTACATCTCCGCCTTCACCCGGCTGTCCCCCGGCGACGTCGTGCTCACCGGAACCCCCGCCGGGGTGGGCGCCGCGACGAGCCCGCCCCGCTTCCTCGCCGACGGCGACGTCGTCGAGGTGTCGCTGCAGGGCGTCGGCGTCCTGACCACACCGATCCGCATCGAGTTCGAGGAGTGCGCATGAGTGAGCAGAGCAAGCAGGACGGCACCGAGCTCGCCTGGTCCGCCGTCCCCGTCGTCACCCGCGCGGGGTCCGAGGACACCGGCACCGGCCAGTCCGGCGGCTGCGTGCGCGTCTCGGGCGTGTCCCCGCAGCACACCCCGGCCACGAGGATCTGGTTCGGACGCGTCTCCAACGAGCCCGGCTACCGCTCGCTGCCCCACCACCACGGCGAGGCCGAGACCGGCGGCTACGTGCTGAAGGGCACCGGCCGCATCTGGTTCGGCGAGGACTACACGCAGTGGATCGAGATGACCGAGGGCGACTTCGTGTTCGTCCCGCCGTTCATGCCGCACGTCGAGGGCAACATGTCCACCACCGAGGAACTGGTGTGGCTGACCTGCCGGACGCCGGACAACATCGTCGTCAACCTCCCCGAGGTCGACGACGCGAGCCTCGAGGGGTACCGCCGCGCATGAGCACCCAGCACACCACCCTCATGCCCGCGGAGACCGAGCGCTCCGTCGCACCGCTGCTGGCGGCGCTGGACCTGACCAAGGACGGCGACGACGCGTTCCTCGCCCGCCACCAGGTCATCCCGTCGGGGCGCGCCTACGGCGGCGAGCTCGTCGCGCAGGCCGAGCGGGCCATGACCCTGACCGTCGGCGACGACCGCCGCGTCGCGAACCTGCACGGCTACTTCCTGCGTGCCGGCGACGTGCACACCCCGACCCGCTGGGAGGTCGAGCGGGTCCGTGACGGCCGCGGGTTCTCCCACCGCGCGGTGCGCGGCCTGCAGGGCGGCAAGGAGATCTTCCGCGCGATGGCCCAGTTCGCGGTGCCCGCCGCGGGCGCCGTGGAGCACGCCGACACCCTGCCCCCCGAGGCGGGTGACCCCGGGGAGCTGCCGAGCACGGCCGACGTGCTCGTCGGCGCGGACACCCGCGACGCCGAGTACTGGCGGTACCACCGCTCCTTCGACGTCCGGCACCACCCGTCGGCGCTCTACACCGACGCCTCCGGCGAGCGCGTCGCCCGCCAGACGGTGTGGCTGAAGGCCTGGGAGCCGCTGCCCGACGACCCGGCGATCCACCGCAGCGCGCTGGCCTACGTCTGCGACTACACCCTGCTCGAGCCGGTCCTGCGCCGCCACGGCGCCGCCTGGGCCGACGACGGCGTCGTCACCGCCAGCCTCGACCACGCCATGTGGTGGCACCACGACGGACGCATGGACGACTGGGTCGCGCTGGTCCAGACCTCGCCGGTGGCCACCCGGGGCACCGGGCTCGGCACCGCCCGCCTCTACTCCGCCGACGGCCGCCTGCTGGCCTCGGTCGTCCAGGAAGGACTGGTGAGTCTCCCGTGAGCGCCCACTCCATCGCCTCGGTCGGCGGCGGCCCCGGCGGGCTGTTCTCCGCGATCCTGCTGAAGCGGTCCGACCCGTCGCGCGAGGTCGTCGTCTACGAGCGCAACCGCGCCGACGACACCTTCGGCTTCGGCGTCGTGTTCTCCGAGGAGACCCTCGACAACATCCGCGCGGCCGACCCCGAGTCGCTCGACCGCATCGCCGCGGAGTTCCGGCACTGGTCGGCGATCGACGTCGACGCGTTCGGCGTCCGCGAGCGCAGCGACGGCCACGCCTTCGCCGCGCTGGAGCGCAAGCGCCTGCTCGGCATCCTCGGCGAGCGCGCCGCGGAGCTCGGCGTCGCGCTGCGCTTCTCCACCGAGGCGCCGGACCTGGACGTCCTGCGCCGCGGGCACGACCTCGTCATCGCCGCCGACGGCGTCAACTCCCGGATCCGCGAGGCACTGGCCGGCGAGTTCCGCCCGAGCCTGGACCGGCGCACCGCCCGCTACGTCTGGTTCGCCACCACCCGCCCGTTCGACTGCTTCACCTTCCAGTTCGTCGAGACCGGGTTCGGCCTGTTCTGGGCGCACGTCTACCCCTTCGACGGCGAGCGCTCCACGTTCATCGTCGAGACCGACGAGGCCACCTGGGAGCGCGCCGGGCTCGCGGAGTTCGCCGCCGCCGAGCGCCGTCCCGGGGAGAACGACGAGCGCTCGATGCGGTTCTGCGAGGAGGTCTTCGCCGACCTGCTCGACGGCCACGGCCTGATCGGCAACAACTCCGGCTGGCTGTCGTTCGGGGTGATGCGCAACGAGTCCTGGCGGGCCGGCAACGTCGCGCTCGTCGGCGACGCCGCGCACACCGCGCACTTCTCCATCGGCTCGGGCACCAAGCTGGCGCTGGAGGACGCGATCGG
Organism: Pseudonocardia spirodelae; assembly: GCF_037727765.1. Classification (NCBI taxonomy): domain Bacteria; kingdom Bacillati; phylum Actinomycetota; class Actinomycetes; order Pseudonocardiales; family Pseudonocardiaceae; genus Pseudonocardia; species Pseudonocardia spirodelae. Next base: position 193,344 of record NZ_JBBJUP010000009.1, read on the forward strand.
GCTGGCCGCCGCGGTGGACCGGGAACCCACCGTCGAGGCCGCACTGAAGGCCTACCAGGAGGACCGCAAGCCGGTCGTGGAGTCGCTGCAGCGTTCCGCGCAGACCAGCCTGGAGTGGTTCGAGGGCGTGCGGCGCTACCGCGGGCTGGCCCCCGAGCAGTTCGTGTTCCAGCTGCTCACCCGCTCCCAGCGGGTCACCTACGACAACCTGAAGCTGCGCGACGCCGGCTACGTCGGCCGGGTCGACTCCTGGCTGGCCGACCGCACCCGCGAGCAGGGGCTCGAGGTCGAGACCGGCACCCCGCCGATGTTCCACCCCTACCGGCTGCGCGGGATGACGCTGCCCAACCGGATCGTCGTCTCGCCGATGGCGCAGTACTCCGCCGTCGACGGCGTGCCGACCGACTGGCACCTGGTGCACCTCGGCGGGCGCGCGCAGGGCGGCGCCGGCCTGGTCATGACCGAGATGATCTGCACCTCGGCCGACGGCCGGATCACCCCGGGCTGCCCCGGGCTGTGGACCGACGCCCAGCGCGACGCCTGGGCCCGGGTCGTGCGCTTCGTGCACGAGGACACCGACGCGAAGATCGGCGCCCAGATCGGGCACGCCGGGCGCAAGGGGTCGACCAAGGTCATGTGGGAGGGCATCGACGAGCCCCTGTCCGACGGCAACTGGGAGATCCTGGCGCCCTCGCCGGTGCGCTACCGCCCGGACAGCCAGGTCCCCCGCGAGGCGACCGAGGCCGACCTGGACCGGGTCGTCGCCGACCACGCCGACGCCGCCCGCCGCGCCGACGAGGCCGGGTTCGACATGATCGAGCTGCACTTCGCGCACGGCTACCTGGTGTCCAGCTTCCTGTCCCCGGTGTCGAACCGGCGCACCGACTCCTACGGCGGCAGCCTGGAGAACCGGGCCCGGCTCGGCCTGCGGATCCTCGACGCCGTCCGGGAGGTGTGGCCGGCCGACAAGCCGGTCAGCGTGCGGATCAGCGCCACCGACTGGGTCGAGGGCGGCTTCGACGGCGACGACGCCGTGGCCCTGGCCCCGATGCTGGCCGCGCACGGCGCGGACGTCGTCGACGTCTCCACCGGCCAGACCAGCACCGAGGCGAAGCCGGCCTACGGGCGGCTCTACCAGACGCCGTTCGCCGACCGGATCCGTCAGGAGACCGGCGTCCCGACGATCACCGTCGGCGCGGTGTCCAGCGTGGAGGACGCGAACACGATCATCGCCTCCGGCCGGGCGGACCTGTGCGCCATCGCCCGCCCGCACCTGGTGGACCCGTACTGGACGCTGAACGCGGCCCTGGACCAGGACTACCGCGGGCACGCGATCCCGAGGCAGTACCGCTCGGGGCTCTCCGCGCGGCGCCGGGCCCAGGTGCCGTGACCGGTACCGGCACCGGGTGCGCTCACCAGGTCGGCAGGGAGCCCGGGTAGAGCGCGTTCACGATCTCGCCCCACACCTGCTGGCTCGGGACGGCCTCCGCGTCGGAGCCGTTGCCGGCGACGACGACGGTCGCGCCCCGGCCCGGCAGGTGGAAGGTGAGGTTGCTGTAGCCGAAGATGGCGCCGTCGTGACCGACCCAGTCGCCCAGGCGCAGCACGCCGAGGCCGTACTCCAGCCGGACGCCGGTGTCGGTCAGCGGGGTCCAGGACCTCCGCAGGCGTGCGGACCCGGCGGAGAGACCCGTGCCCGAGGCGAGCAGCCCGGCCCAGCGGGTCATGTCCGCGACGTCGGACACCATCGCCCCCGCGGCGCCGGGCACCGCGGGGTTCGACTCGGTGACGTCGCGGTAGCCGCCGGGCGGGGGCGGGGACGTGCCGTCGGTCAGGTAGCCGCGCAGCACGGGCGCGGGCAGCCCGTCACCGGTCGGCCACCACGTCGCACGCAGCCCGAGCCCGCGGGCGAGCCGGGTCAGGACCTGGGCCTGCGGGCGGCCGGTCACCTTCTCGAGGAGCATGCCGAGCAGCACGTAGTTGCTGTTGACGTAGACCGTGCGGCGGTCGGGCGCGGTGAACTCGCCGGCGTGCGCCCGCATGATCGCGAGCGACCGCGCGTCGGACCAGGGCAGGGTGGGCTCGGCGGTGTAGCGCCGCAGGAACCCGGCGTCGGCGATGAAGTCGTAGGCCCCGCTGCGCATGCCGAGCAGGTCGCGCACGGTGATCGCCTCCCCGCGGGGGACGCCGTGCACGTAGCGGGAGATCGGGTCGTCGAGCGCGACCCGCCGCCGGTCGACGAGCCGGAGCACCGCGTCGGCGGTGAAGGTCTTGGTGACGCTCGCGATCCGGAACCGGCTGTCCGTCCGCAGCGGCGCGCCGCCGTCGTCGGCCGCCCCGTAGGCCTTCACCAGGGCGCCCCGGCGCGGGTCGGCGATGCTGACGAGCACCCCGGTGACCCCCGCGGCCAGGCCGCGCCGCGCGGCGGCGTCGACGGCCGCGACCTCCTCGCCGGTGAAGCCGGCCGGGGCCGCGGGCCCGGCCGTCGCGACGGGCGCGGTGCCCCACGCCGTCATCAGGACCGCGGCGCCGACCCCGCCCAGCAGTCCCCTCCGGCTCATCGCCATCGTGACCTCCCGGGCGGCTCGGACGACCGCGATCACCCTCCCGCCGGGCGATCCGGCGGACAAGCCGCCTTCCGGACGCCGGTACCGGCTACAGCGCGGTCCGGACGGCGTAGAGCTCCGGGAAGAACGTGAGGTCCAGCGCCCGGCGCAGGAAGTCCCGGCCGCTGGACCCGCCGGTCCCCCGCCGCACCCCGATCGTCCGCTCGACCGTCTTGAGGTGACGGAACCGCCAGAGCTGGAAGTTCTCCTCGATGTCGATCAGCTCCTCGCAGGCCTCGTAGACGTCCCAGTGGGTGTCGGGGTCGGCGTAGACCTCGGCGAACACCGGCACGAGGTCCTCGCGGTAGGTGTGGGCGAGGGTGACGTCGCGGTCGAGCAGGTCGGCCGGGATCGCGGCGCCGCGCCGGGCGAGCAGCCGCAGGAACTCGTCGTAGAGGCTCGGCCGGTGCAGCGCCGCGTCCAGCAGCGCGTGCGCGGCCGGGTCCGCGCCGAACAGCTCCAGCATCGCGGCGTCCTTGTTGCCGAGCAGGAACTCCACCGCCCGGTACTGGTAGCTCTGGAACCCCGAGGAGGTGCCCAGCGCGCCGCGGAACTGGCCGTACTCCGAGGGCGTCAGCGTCGCCAGCACCGACCACTGCTCGATCAGCGTGCGCTGCACGTGCTTGACCCGGGCGAGGCGCTTGAGGGCGAGCGCGAGGTCGTCGGCGGCCATGTCGTCGGCGGCGGTGCCCAGCTCGTGCAGCACCAGCTTGAGCCACAGCTCCGAGGTCTGGTGCTGCACGATGAACAGCAGCTCGTCGTGGTGCTCGGGACGGCTGCGCGGGTGCTGGGCACCGAGGACCCGCTCCAGGTCGAGGTAGCCGCCGTAGGAGAGGTTCTCGCGGAAGTCGCGGACGACGCCGTCCTCGATCGGGCGCGTGCCGTCCCCGCCGCTCACCGCGCGACCTCCTCGGCGAGGGCGGTCATGCCCGCCAGTACCTCGGCGAAGGAGGTCGACAGCGGGGCGAGCCCGATCCGGATGCCGTCCGGGGCGCGGAAGTCCCCGATCACGCCGCGCTCCCACAGCCGGGCGTTGACCTGCTCGAAGTCGGGGCGGCGCAGCGTGACGTGCCCGCCGCGGCGGTCGGGGTCGCGCGGGGACGCGACGAGCACGCCGTGCGGGGTGAGCAGCGCGTCGGCCAGGTCGAGCGCGAACGACGTGAGGCGCAGCGACTTGGCGCGGACCGCCTCGATGCCGGCCCGTCCCAGCTGCTCCAGGCCGGTCTCCAGCGGCACCGACGCGAGCACCGGCGGGGTGCCGGACAGCAGCGAGCGCACGTCCGGGGCGGGTTCGTGCCCCGGCCCCATCGCGAACGGGGTGCGGTGGCCGAACCAGCCGGTCACGGGCTGGCGCAGGGTGCCGATGTGGCGGGCGGCGAGGTAGCCGAACGCGGGGCCACCCGGGCCGCCGTTGAGGTACTTGTAGCTGCAGCCCACGGCCAGGTCGGCGCCCCAGTCGTCGAGCCGGACGGGGACCGAGCCGACCGAGTGCGACAGGTCCCAGAGCACGAGCGCGCCGGCGTCGTGGGCGATCCGGGTGATCGCCGGGGCGTCGGCGAGGAACCCGGACCGGTACGCGACGTGCGACAGCAGCACGAGCGCGGTGCCCGGCCCGGCGACCCCGGCGACCTGCTCGGGCGTCACCCCCGACGCCGGGTCGGCCTCGATCCAGCGCAGCGTCGCGCCGCGCTCGGCCGCGATGCCCTCCAGGACGTAGCGGTCGGTCGGGAAGTTGTCGGTGTCGACGACGATCTCGGTGCGCCCGGCGGCGACGCCGTGGTCGACGGCGGCGCGGGCCAGCTTGTAGAGCAGCACCGTCGTCGAGTCGGCGACGACGACCTGTCCCGGCGCGGCGCCCAGCGCGACGGCCCCGAGCCGGTCGCCGAGGGTGCGCGGCCGGTCGACCCAGCCCTCGTCCCAGCCGCGGATCAGCCGGGTCCCCCAGTCGGCGTGCACGAACCGCTCCATCCGCTGCGCCGTCGCGCGCAGCGGGCGGCCCAGGGAGTTCCCGTCGAGGTAGGCGACGACGCCGTCGGCGGGCAGGAACTCCGCACGCAGCGCGGCGAGCGGGTCCGCGGCGTCGAGCCGGGCCGCCTCGGCCTCCAGGTCCGGGGTCACGGTGTCTCCTTCCGTCCGGGGGCGCCCAGCCGGTGCAGCCGCAGCGCGAGCTGCAGCTCCAGCCCGCGGTCCGGCTCCTGCCAGCCGGGGCCGAGCAGGGTCGCGACCCGGTCGAGCCGCTGGGCGACGGTGTTGACGTGCACGTGCAACGCCGTCGCGGCCCGCGTGGGGCTCGCGCCGGCGGCGTAGTAGGCCTCCAGGGTGCGCAGCAGCTCGCTGCCGCGGCGCTCGTCGTGCTCGGCGACCGGGCCGAGCACGCCGCGCACGTACCCGGCGACGTCCGGGCGCTCACCGAGCAGCAGACCGGCGAACCCCAGCTCCGACGCCGACGCGCACTCCCCCTCGCGCTCCAGCGCCACGAGCGCCTCGGCCGTGCGGCGGGCCTCGGCGAGCGCGGTCGCGGCACCGTCGGCCGGGCGCAGCGGACCGGCCCCGCCGACGGTGACGGCGGCGTCGGGGTCCTGCTCGGGCGCGGGCCGGGCCAGCCGCGCCCCCGCGGCCGCCGGATCGTCGCCGGGCAGCAGCACGACGACGGCGCCGTCCTGCTCGGCGACCAGCCCGGAGCGGCCCCCGAGCACGGCGGCCTCGCGGGCCAGCGCCCGCCGGCGCGCGGGATGGCAGCGGCACACCAGCAGCACGTGCGGGCGACGGGCGGACACGCCCAGCGCGCCGAGCCGGGTCAGCGTCGCCGGGCGGGGCTCGGCGGGGGCCGCGAGCAGCTCGGCGAGGGCGTCGGCGCGGTCGAGCCGGTCGGTCTCGTCGGCGCGCTGGGCGAACAGCAGCACCAGCGCGGTCACCACGACCGCGCGCTCCACGGTGCGGACCTGCGCGGGGCTGAGCTCGTCGCCGGGACCGCCGAGCACCAGTGTCCCGAGCCGCTGGCCCCCGGCGACGACGGCGGCCGCGCGCACCCCGCGCTGCCCCGGCACCGCCACCGGGCGCCCGGCGCCGTCGGGCTCGCCGGCGCGGCGCACCGCGGCGGCGGTGTCCAGCCCGGGCGGCACCGGACCGTGGGCGGCGGCGGGGGCACCGTCGGCGTCGAGGACGGCGACCCAGCCACCCAGCAGGCGCCCGAGCGCCTCGGCGATGTCGCCGACGTCGCCGCCCTCCAGGACGACACCGGCGAACCGGTCGTGGGCGTCGGCGGCCTCGGCGATCGCCGCGTGCGCGCCACGCAGCTCCCGCAGCGTCGCGGCGGTGTCGGCGAGACGGCGGGTCTGCACCAGCGACACCGCGGCCAGCGCGGCCAGCGACCCGAGCAGCGCGACGTCCTCGGGGGTGAACGGGCGCGCGGACCGGTTCGCGGCGAACAGGACGCCCATGAACTCGTCGTCGACCAGCAGCGGGGTGCCGCAGATCCCGACGATGCCCTCCTCGGCGACCGCGGTGTCGATCTCGTCGGTGTGCCGGTAGCGGTCGTCGCCGGCGTAGCGGCCGGTCCAGTGCGGGGTGCGGCTGGCGGCGACGAGGCCGCCGAGCCCGGCGCCCAGCGGCAGCCGCAGCGTCTGGAAGCGGTGCGACACCGACCCGGAGGTGACCCGCATGAACGTGTCGCCGCGGGCGGGGTCGTACAGCGTCAGGTACGCGACGTCGGTGCCGAGCAGCGCGCGGGCGCGGCGCACGATGGCGTGCAGCACCGAGCCGGGGTCCACCTCGGACGCGAGGTCGCGGGCGATCCCGACCAGCGCGGCGAGCTCGGACTCGCGCCGCCGCCCGGCGTCCATCCCCGCACGGACCCGCAGCGCCAGCGCCCCGGCCTCCGGCTCGGACGCGGCGAGCTCGGCGACGGCGCGGTCGAGCTCGCCGGAGCCCGCGTCGCCGTCGGCCCGGTCGGCCAGCAGCCGGAGCAGGTCGAGGACGGTGCGCACGCGCCCATCCTGCCGTGCCGGGCGGTCAGTCGGACTTCCACGCTCCGGGACGGCCGTAGATGTCGCGCAGGTCGAGCAGGTGGCTGCGCATCGCCTCCTCGGCCTCGGCCGCCTCACCGCGCGCGATGTGCTCGGTGATCGTCGCGTGGCACGCGTCGACCTCCGTCCAGTGCTCGGCCGCGACGACGTGCCGGTTCAGCCGGGTGCGGAGCACGTCGCCGACCGGCTGGCCCATCATCGTGATCATCAGGTTGCCGGTGGCCATCAGCACCGTGGTGTGGAAGTCCATGTGCTCGACGAAGCCGCTGGGGTCGCGCGGGTCCCGCGGTGCCGCGGCGGCCGCCCGCAGCGCCTCGACCGTCTCCGGGGCGGCGCGCTGCGCGGCGAGCCGGGCCGCCGCGGGCTCGAGCAGCAGGCGGGCCTCCAGCAGGTCCGCCATGCCGAGCTGCGGGGTCGCGACGAGCACGCCGAGCGCACCGCCGACGTCCTCGACGAGCCGGGCCGGGTCCGGCGCCGCGACGAACGAACCGCCCTGCACACCACGCCGGGTCTCGATCAGGTGCTGGCTGGCCAGCACCCGCAGTGCCTCGCGCACGGTGGAGCGGCTGACCCCGAACATCCCGGTCAGCTCGGACTCGGCAGGCAGCCGGGTCCCGGCGGGCAGGGCGCCGCGCATGATCTGCGCGCGCAGCTCGTCGGCCACCTGCCGGTAGGCGGGCCGCACCCGCTGGACGTGCAGCCGCGCCGTCGGTGGACGGTGCCGGCCGCCGGGCCGCTCCTCCGTGGGCACGGCGACGCCGTCACCCGGGTCACCGGTCGCAGCCATCGTCACGCCCCGCATGTCGGTCCTCGCGCGCCGCGCGGTCCGCGGCACGCCTCAGCGTACCGGTCCGGCGATCGCGCGGCGCGGAACGTCACCCCATAGGTCGGACAGATCATCCTCTGCCATTCAGCCGGTTCGGATCGATGCGGCAGGGTTGCACATCAAAGTGTCAGACGTTTACGGTCCGAGGGCGGGGCCGGCCGGCTCCGCACGGTCGGCAGGCGCGCGACGACGCGCGCCGAGGGGAGCTCGTGATGACCGTGGACCCGTGCGGTGACCAGACCGGGACCAGGCCGCCGCCGGCTCCCGCAGCGGACCTGGCCGCGCGCCTCGACCGGATCCCGGTCGCGACCCCGACGCACCGGCGCTGGGTCGGCGTACTGGGCGCGCTGTTCGTCTTCGACCTCGTCGACCTCAACTCCTTCGCCTACGCCGCGCCGGCCCTGCGGGCCGAGTGGGGCCTGTCGATCGGCGCGGTCGGCGCGGTCACCTCCGCGGCGTTCGTGGGGATGTTCGCCGGCGCGATCGTCGGCGGCCGGCTGTCGGACCGGTTCGGACGGCGCCCGGTCCTGCTCGGCGCGGTGGTGTTCTTCTCGGTCTGCTCGCTGCTGAGCGCCCTGAGCTGGGACGCCTGGTCACTCGGCGTGCTGCGCGTGCTCACCGGGTTCGGCCTGCAGGCCACCACCGGGGTCCTGCTGGTCTGGGTGAGCGAGATGTTCCCGCGGTCGCTGCGCGGCCGCTACCAGGCCCTGCTGCTCGCCGTCGGCCTCGCCGGCATCCCGATCGCGGCCTGGCTGGCCCGCATCGTCGTCCCGCTCGGCCCCGGTTCCTGGCGGTGGGTGTTCGTCGTCGGGGCGCTCGGCGCGGTCGTCGCCCTGGTGGCCTGGCGGACGGTGCCGGAGTCGGTCCGGTGGCGCGCGGCGCAGGGCCGCCCGGCCGACCCGCGCGACGAACGGCTGGTCGCCCGCATGGAGGCCGAGGCCCGGGCGCGGCTCGGCACCGAGCTGCCCGAGCCCGTCGCCGACACCCCGGTACCGCAGGGCCGGCCCGCCGACCTGCTGCGCGGTGCGATGCTGCGCCGCACGGTGGTCGCCTCCACGGCCTGCGTGTTCCTGATCCTGTCGTTCTACGGCTTCAGCTCCTGGGTGCCGACCCTGCTCGTCGAGCGCGGCTACACGACCGCCGAGAGCCTGACCTTCGCCTCGGTGCTGGCCGTCGCGGCGGTGCCGGGCGCGCTGCTCGTCGCCCCCGTGGTCGACCGCGTCGACCGGCGGGCGGTGATCCTCGTCCTGCAGACGCTCTCGGCCGGGCTGCTCCTCGCGTTCGGCCTGGTGACCGACCCCGTCGCGATCGCGGTGACCGGCTTCCTGGCGGCGATGTCCATGCAGGCCACGGTGCCGGTCCTCTACACCTACATCGCCGAGGTCTTCCCGCTGCACCTGCGCGGACTCGGCTCCGGCGTCGCGAACGGCTCGGGCCGGCTGGCCGGCGTCGCCGGCGGCCTGCTCGTCGCCGCGACGTTCGCCGGGCTCGGCCTGACCGCCGTCTACGTCTTCCTCGCCGCGACGGCGCTGCTGCTCGGCCTGGTCATGGCCGTGTTCGGCGAGCGCACCACGAACCGCCGCCTCGAGGACATCGAGCGCGGATGACCACCACCCACCGGAAGGACGACGAGCACGTGACGATCACGCAGGGATGGCAGGGACGGTTCTTCGAGGACTTCGGGATCGGGGACGTCTACCAGCACCCGCTCGGCCGGACGATCACCGAGACCGACAACACCTGGTTCACGTTGCTGACAATGAACACCAACCAGGCGCACTTCAACCGGCAGGTCGGCGAGTCCTCCGAGTTCGGCCGCATGCTCGTCGTGTCGCCGCTGACGATCGCCGTCGCGATGGGCCAGTCGGTCATCGACACCACCCAGAACGCGTTCGCCAACCTCGGCATGGACGACCTGCGCCTCACCGCGCCGGTGTTCGCGGGCGACACGATCTGGTCGGAGTCGATCGTCCTGGACAAGCGCGAGTCCTCCTCGCGGCCCACCGCCGGGATCGTCACGATCCGCACCCGCACCCTCAACCAGGACGGCGTCGAGGTCCTCACCTTCCGGCGCACGTTCTACGTCCACAAGCAGGGCGCGGCGGGGGCCGCCTCGCAGTTCCCCCGGGCCGCGACCCCGCTGGCGCTGGAGCAGGTGTGAGGCCGCTGGCGGACGTCCGCATCGTCTCGCTCGAGCAGTACGGCGCGGGCCCGTTCGGCTCGATGCACCTCGCCGAGCTCGGCGCGGAGATCATCAAGGTGGAGGACCCGACGGCCGGCGGCGACGTCGGCCGGTCGATCCCGCCCTGGGCGCAGGACGACGACTCGCTGTTCTTCCAGTCGTTCAACCGGGACAAGGCCTCCATCACCCTCGACGTCCGCACCCCCGGCGGCCGGGAGGTGTTCCACGACCTGGTGCGCTCCGCCGACGCCGTCTACTCCAACCTGCGCGGCGACGTCCCGGCCAAGCTCGGGATCCGCTTCGACGACCTCAAGGACGTCAACCCGCGGATCGTCTGCTGCTCGCTCACCGGGTTCGGCATGACCGGGCCCCGCTCGCAGGAGCCCGGCTACGACTACGTCCTGCAGGCCCTCGGCGGCTGGATGTCACTGACCGGCGAGCCCGGCGGGCCCCCGCAGAAGACCGGGCTGTCGCTGGTCGACTACTGCGGCGGCTACGTCGCGGCGATCTCCCTGCTCGGTGCGATCCACGGCGCGCGCCGCGACGGCGTCGGCACCGACTGCGACCTGTCGCTGCACGACACCGCGATCAGCCTGCTCACCTACCCCGGGACGTGGCACCTGAGCGCCGGCTACGAGCCCGGGCGCACCCGGCACTCGGCGCACCCGTCGCTGGTGCCGTTCCAGGCCTTCGAGGCCGCCGACGGCTGGCTGGTCGTCGGCTGCGCGAAGGAGAAGTTCTGGCAGCGGCTCACCGTCGTCCTGGACCGCACCGACCTCGCCGACGACCCGCGCTTCGCGACCTTCGCCGACCGCGCCGAACACCGCGACGCGCTGCTGCCGCAGCTGGAGGCGCTGTTCCGCACCCGCACCGTCGACGAGTGGCTCGCCCCGCTCTACGCCGCGTCGATCCCGTGCGCGCCGATCAAGGACGTGGCCGAGGCGCTCACCGACCCGCACACCCTGGAGCGCGACCTGGTCGCCGAGACCCCGCACGACACCTTCGGCACCGTCCGCACCCTGCGCAGCGCGGTCCGGGTCGGGCCACCCGGCGCGGACCGCGTACCCACCCGGCCCGCGCCCGCGATCGGCGCCGACACCGACCGCGTCCTGCGCGACCTCGGCTACGACGACACCCGCATCACCGCGCTCCGCGACGCCGGCGCGCTGGGGAAGGACTGAGATGGACTTCCGGTTCACCGACGAGCAGCGCCTCTACCGGGAGACCCTGCGCGACTTCGTCGACAAGGAGATCGTCCCGGTCGCACGGGAGTGGGAGCACTCCGGCCGCTACCCGACCGAGATCGTCGAGGGAATGCGGCAGCTCGGCCTGTTCGGGCTGGCCGTGCCCGAGGAGTACGGGGGTCTCGGCGCGGACACCGTGTCCTTCGCCCTGACCTTCGAGGAGATCTCGCGCGGCTGGATGGGCATCGCCGGGATCCTCGGCAGCCACTCCGTGTCCTGCTTCCTGCTCGCCCGGCACGGCACCGAGGAGCAGAAACGCCGCTACCTGCCCGACCTCGCCACCGGCGCCCGGCGCACCGGGATCGCGCTGACCGAACCCGGGGCGGGCACCGACCTGCAGGGCATCCGCACCACCGCCCGCCGCGACGGCGACCACTACGTCGTCGACGGCACCAAGATGTGGATCACCAACGCGCGGCACGCCGACCCGCTGCCGGTGCTGGTCAAGACCGACCCCTCGGCCTCCCCCGCGCACCGGGGCATGAGCATCCTGCTGGTCGAGGCGGGTACGCCCGGCTTCGAGGTCACCGCCGACATCGGCAAGCTCGGCTACAAGGGCACCGAGTCCTGCGAGGTCGTCCTCGACGGCGTCCGGGTCCCGGAGTCCCAGCTGCTCGGCGGGATCGAGGGCCGGGGCCTGCAGCAGGCGCTGTCGTCGCTGGAGACCGGGCGGATCAACATCGCCGCGCGCAGCGTCGGCATCGCGCAACGCGCCTACGACGAGGCACTCGGCTACGCCCGCGAGCGCACCGCGTTCGGCCAGGCGATCGGCGAGTTCCAGGCCGTCCAGCAGCGGCTCGCGCAGATCGCCGTCCGGCTGCAGGCGGCACGCCTGATGACCTACTGGGCCGCGTCGCGGATGGACGACGGCGTGCGCATGGACACCCAGTCCGGGATGGCGAAGATCTTCGCCTCCGAGCAGGCGCTGGAGTGTGCCGTCGACTCCATGCGCATCCACGGCGGCTACGGCTACTCGACCGAGTTCGAGGTCGAGCGGCTCTACCGCGACGCGCCGCTCATGTCGATCGGCGAGGGCACCAACGACGTGCTGCGCGGTGTCGTCGCGAAGGCGCTGCTCTCCGGCAAGGCCACCGTCCGGTGAGCACGGCCGAGGAGCTGGGTGCGCTCGCCGCGCGGCTCGGCTACGCGCTCGACCCCGGCGACGTGCACGCCATGCACGCCGCCGTCGCGGGCGCCGAGCCGGCGGCGGCGGCGCTGCGGGCCGTCCCCGTGCCGGACGGGTTCACCGACCCCCAGCGGGCCGAGCGGTGGCTCGCCCCGCCCGCCGCGGGCGACGGCACGCCGGCCGGTCCGGACCCGTGGGCGGCGCGGCTGCGCGCCGGCTGGTCCGGGCGGGCCCCGGAGGCCGCCGAGCGGCTGGAGCGCCTGCACGCCGAGCTGAACTGCACGATCCGGGTGCTGCACGACCGGGCCCGCGGCCACCGTCCGCCGGACGGTCCGCCGCGGCCGCTGGAGGGCGTGCCGTTCGCGGTCAAGGACGTCATCGACGTCGCGGGCGTGCCGACGACCGGGGCGTCGCGCACCCGCGCGGACGCCGCACCGGCGGCGGTCTCGGCCACCGTCGTCGCCCGGCTGGAGGCCGCGGGCGCGGTGGCCGTCTCCAAGGACGCGACCACCGAGTTCGCCGTCGGCGGTCCGCACCCGCCGCTCACCGGCGCCTGCCGCAACCCCTGGGACACCGCGCGGTGGGCCGGTGGCTCGTCGACCGGGACCGCCGCGGCGGTCGCCGCCGGCGTCGTCCCGTTCGGGCTCGGCACCGACGTCGGCGGGTCGGTCCGGCTGCCCGCCGCATGGTGCGGTCTCACCGGGATCAAGCCGACCGCCGGGACCGTCCCGCGGACCGGGGTGATCCCGCTGTCGTTCACCACCGAGACTGTCGGCCCGCTGGCCCGTGACGCCCGCACCGCCGGGCTCGTCCTGGCCCTGCTGCGCGGTCCGGACGGCAGCGACCCGCGGGTCGGTGCGACGCCCGCGCTGCCCGCGACCGGCGCCCCGCCGGACCTGCGGGGGCTGCGGATCGCGCTGCCCGGCGGGTACCTGACCGAGCTGTGCGACGCGGCGGTCCGGGCGGGCGTGACGCACCTCGTCGACGTCCTGACCGACGCCGGCGCCACGGTGGTCCCGGGCGAGATCCCGTCGGCCGCGCAGGCGCTGCCCATCGGCTACCAGGTCGTGTTCACCGAGGCCGCGGCGCTGCACCGGCGCGACGCCGACCGCTGGGGCGACTACGACCCGGTCACCGTGCGCCGGATCAGCCAGGGCATCACCACCCCGGCGGCGGACTACCTGCGCGCCCTGCAGTTCCGCGCGGTGCTGCAGGCCGAGCTGGACGCCGTGTTCGCGACCGCGGACCTCGTCGTGGTGCCCACCACCCCGTCCACCGCACCACGGCTGCCGGACTGCACCGTCGTCGTCGACGGCGAGCACCACCCGCTCTACGCCGCGCAGTCGCGCGCCACGATGCTCGGGAACCTCACCGGGGCGCCCGGTCTGGCGCTCCCGACCGGGTTCGCCCCGGACGGCTGCCCCGTCTCCGCGCTGCTGATCGCCCGCCCGCACGCCGAGCACACCGCGCTGCGGGTCGCCGCACTCTTCCAGGACCGCACCGACCACCACCGGCGGGTCCCGCCCGTCGTGGACCGGATCGGCGGCCCCGCCCCGTCCCCGTCCGCCTGAACGTCCGAGAACCCACCCGACCAGGAGGTCACCGATGACCACGCTGCCGGCCCCGTCCCGCACGACCTCGCTCGCCGCGACGGTCGGGGAGTTCGCCGCCCGGACCACCCTCGACGACGTCCCCGCCGAGGTGCGGGAACGGGCCCGCCACCTCGTCCTCGACGCCGTCGGGCTGGCGTTCGCCTCCACCGCGTACCCGTTCCCCGGCGTCGCGCTGTCGGCGCTGTCGGCGTTCGGCGGTGCCGGGGAGCAGCCGGTGCTGGGCCTGCCCGACCGGCTGCCCGCCCGGGACGCGGCCGTCCTCAACGGCGTGCTCGTCCACGGGATGGACTTCGACGACACCCACATCCCCGCGGTCACCCACGTGTCGGCATCGGCGCTTCCGGCCGCGCTGGCCGCCGCCGTCGCGGCGGGCGCGGACACCCGGACGCTGCTGCTCGCCTACATCCTCGGCGTCGAGGTCACCTCCCGGGTCGGGATCGGCGGGGCGGGCGGATTCCACGACGTCGGCTTCCACCCCACCGCGGTGGCGGGGGCGTTCGGCGCCGCGGTCGCCGCGGGGAAGGTGACGGGGCTCGACGCCACCGGGTTCGCCGCGGCGCAGGGCGTCGTCGGCTCGATGAGCTCCGGGCTGCTGGAGTTCCTCGCCGACGGCGCCTGGACCAAGCGGCTGCACCCGGGCTGGGCCGCGATGTCCGGGCTGACCGCCGCCGGGTTCGCCGCGGCCGGCTGGAGCGGCCCGACCGCCGTCTACGAGGGCCGGTTCGGCCTGTACGCCTCCCACCTGGCCGGGCGCGACACCCGTCCGGACGCGGTGGCCGACGGTCTCGGCGGGACCTGGGAGCTGATGCGCACCGCCGTCAAGCCCTACCCTGTCTGCCACTTCATCCACGCCTTCGCCGACGCCGCCCTGCTGCTGCGGCCCGAGATCGGGACCGCCACGGTCACCGGGATCCGGTGCGCGATCCACCCGGTCCCGGGCAAGGTCGTCTGCGAGCCGCCGGAGGCCAAGTGGGCCCCGCGCGACGAGTACGACGCCAAGTTCAGCCTCCCCTACGTCGTCGCCACCACGCTGCTGCGCGGCCGGTTCGGCCTCGCGGAGCTGTCGGACCGCGCGCTCGCCGACCGCGCCGTGCTCGACCTCGCCCAGCGGGTGCAGGTCGTCGACGACCAGGACAGCGCCTTCCCCGCCGCCTACTCCGGCGCGATCGAGATCGAGCTCGACGACGGGCGCGTCCTGCGCCACCGCGAGCAGGTCAACCGCGGCCACGACGAACGTCCGCTGACCAACGACGACGTCGTCGCCAAGTTCCGGGAGACGATCGGGACGGTCGCCTCGCCCGCGGTCGCCGACCGGGTGCAGCGCGCGGTGCTCGCGCTGGGCGACGACACCCCGGCGGCCGAGTTCGCCGAGGCCTGCCGTGGCTGACCGCCCGGTGCGGGTCGGGGTGTTCCTCACCCACCAGCAGCCCGCCGGGCGGGACCCGCTGGTCGCGCTGGCCGAGCAGCTGTCGCTGGTCCGCACCGCCCGGGACGGCGGCCTGGACTCGGTGTTCGCCGGCCAGCACCACCTGCCCGAGTCGTTCTCCCACATCCAGCCGCTGCCGTGGCTCGCGCGGCTCGCCGCCGAGGCCGGTGAGATGCGGATCGGCACCGGCATCCACCTGCTGGCGCTGCACAACCCCGTCGACACCGCGGAGAGCTACGCGGGGCTCGACGTCGTCACCGGCGGCCGCTCGGTGTTCGGCGTGGGCCTGGGCTACCGGGAGGTCGAGTACGCCGCGTTCGGCATCCCGCCCGGGGACAAGGTCCGCCGGTTCACCGAGAACCTGCGCGTGGTCCGCGAGCTGTGGACCGGGGAGCCGGTGCACGCCGACCTGCCCTGGTGCCGGCTCGACGGTGTCCGCGCCACGACGCTGCCGACCGCCACCCCACCGGTGTGGATGGCCGCGAACTCCGACGGCGCGGTCCGCCGCGCCGCCCGGCTCGGCGACACCTGGATGATCAACCCGCACGCGACGACGGCGACGGTGCGCCGGCAGCTCGACCTGTTCCACGCCGAGCGCGCCGCCGCGGGCCGCGGGCCGCTGACCGAGCTCCCGCTGATGCGCGAGATCTACTGCGCGCCGACCCGGGAGCGGGCCGTGGAGCTGGCCCGGCCGCACCTGGCCGGGAAGTACGAGGTGTACGCGGACTGGGGCCAGGACCGGGTGCTGCCCGGGCAGGAGACCTTCCGCACCGGCTACGACGAGCTGGCCCGCGACCGGTTCGTCGTCGGCACCCCGGAGGACTGCCTGGCCGCCCTGCTCCCCTGGCGCGACGAGGTCGGCGTCGACCACTTCGTGCTGCGGACCGACTGGGCGGGCATGCCGGTCGGGCATGCGCGTGCCTCGCTGGAGCTGCTCGCCCGCGAGGTGGCGCCGGTGCTGCGCGCGGGGACCCGGTGACCGGCGGGCCCCGGCGCGTGCCGGGGCCCGCCCGGGCTCAGCCCGTCGCGACCGGCGCGCCGGCTCGGCTCAGCAGCGCCACCGCCCGGTCGACGACCGGCTTGTCCACCAGCGCCCCGTCCAGCACGGCCACAGCGCCCTCCCGGGCGGCCGCCACGACCCGGGCCGCCCAGGCCAGCTCCTCGTCCGACGGGCGCAGGGCGGCCGCGACCAGGGCGACCTGGGCGGGGTGGATGCAGAGCTTGGCGGTGAAGCCCAGCGCGCGGCCCTCGGCGCAGTCGGCGGCCAGCCGGGCGTCGTCGCGGACGGCGGTCGTGACCCCGTCGACGGGTGCCGTGACACCGGCGGCGCGGGCGGCCAGGACCAGCTCGCAGCGGGCGTGGCGCAGCGCGACGTCGTCGAGGTGGTCCACCCCGAGGTCCACGGCGAGGTCGACGCTGCCGAACGCGGGCCGCACGACGCCGGGTGCGGCGCAGATCTCCTCGGCCCGGCGCACGCCGAGCGCCGTCTCGACGACGGGGAGGACCGGGGTGCCCGCCACCAGCCGGTCGGCGAGTGCGGCGAGCTCGGCCCCGCCCTCGGCCTTGGGGAGCAGGACGGGGCAGCCGAGACCGGCGACGAGTGCGACGTCGTCGTCGTGCCAGGGGGTGCCGGTGCCGTTGACCCGCACCGCGGCCCGTCCGCCTGCGGTGAGCCAGGCCCGGACCTCCTCACGGGCGGCGGCCTTGCCGTCGGGGGCGACGGCGTCCTCGAGGTCGAGGACGACGACGTCGGCCCCGCTGGCGACGGCCTTGTCGTAGCGGTCCGGGCGGGAGCCGGGGACGAAGAGGAACACGGTGGCGAGATCGAGCCGGAGCATGGCGTCATCTTTAATGTCTGATGTTTTGCTGTCAACGGCCCGCATACTCCTGTATCGGGCCAAATCCCCGGCCGAATAAATCATCGGACAATTCGTTGAAACAGGGCGCTCGTCGTGACAGGCTGCCTGTGACGCCCCACACGGTCCACGTCGGACCGTGCCACCCCCGACCGGTCGCCGACGCCCGGCCGGTGCCGTGGCCCCGCCCGCCCCGCGGGCGAGCCGCGTCGCCGTCCCCGCGCAGTCCGACCGGGACGACGCCGAGAGGAACCGATGAGGACGCTGGGCAACGGAGCCGGGCTGACGGCCTGCCTCGTCGCGGCCGTCGCGCTGCTGACCGCCTGCACACCCGCCCGGGAGGCGCCCGCGCAGGGGGCGGCCCGCACCCTGGTGGTCGCCGACTCCTACCCCGTGACGCACCCGGCGTCGCGCGACGGGATCGTGTACTTCACCGACCGGGTGCGCGAGCTGACCGGGGGCGGGCTCGAGGTCGAGTACTACCCGTCCGAGCAGCTGGGCAAGGCCACCGACTACGTCAAGCTCGTCGCGAGCCGCGCGGTGGACATCGGGGTGGTGTCGCCGCCGTACCTGTCGGACAAGCTCCCGCTGTCCAACGTCGGCGACCTGCCGGGCCTCAGCACGGACTCGTGCACCACCGCCCGCGCGGTCGGCGAGCTCACCCGCGAGGGCGGGCTGCTGCACCGCGAGGAGTTCGCGCCGCGCGGGCTGCGGACGCTGTTCGTCGGCGTCGTCCCTCAGTACGAGCTGTTCACCAACGGCCCGGTGACCGACCCGGCGCAGCTGGCCGGGCTGCTCACCCGGTCCCCCGGCGGCGTGGTCGACCAGACCCTGGACACGCTCGGGGCCACGCCGGTCTCCCTCGCCGGCCCCGAGGTGTACGAGGCGATGTCGCGCGGCACCGTCGACGCGATGACGCTGCCGCCGATGAGCGCCGTCCCCTTCCGGCTCGACGAGGTCGCCTCGCACGCCACCGAGGGCGCGCCGCTCGGCGGGTTCACCCTCACCTTCGCGATCTCCGAGGCGCTGTGGCAGGAGCTGCCGCAGTCCCACCGCGACGCGATGGCCCGCGCCGGCGAGGAGACCTCCCGCCACCTGTGCGCGGTCATGGACGAGCAGACCGAGCAGGCGCGGTCGACGCTGGAGGACGGCGGGATGACCTTCACCTCGCTGAGCCCCGCACAGCAGCAGCGCTGGCAGGCCGCGGTCGCCTCGGTGCGCGCGGAGTGGGCCGCCGACATGGAGGACCGGGGCCGTCCCGGGCGCGCGGCGCTGACCGCGATGCAGACCGCCCTCGACCGGGCCCGCGACGGCGACGTGGAGGCCGCACGATGACCACGCACACCGCCCGGCGCGATCCCGTCGACCGCGTGCTGCGCACCGTCGAGAACGCCGCGGCCGCGGTCGGTCTGGCGGGTGTCGCCGCCACCGTCGCGCTGATCGTGATCGACGTGGCGCTGCGCTACCTCGTGGGCGCGCCGCTGTCCTGGTCGGTCGGCTTCGTCGGCGACTACGTCCTGGTGGGACTGTTCTTCCTGGGGCTGTCCTTCACCGTGCGCGAGGGCGCCCACGTGCGGATCGACCTCGTGCACAAGCGGCTCGGCCCGGCCGGGCGGCGTGTGCTCGCGGTGGCCGGCTCGGTCCTGACCGCGGCGTTCCTGGCGCTGGTCGGCTGGGGCGGGTTCCTCCTGACCGCCGGCGCCGTGCGCCACGGCGACATCCCGCTCGCCGGGGCCTCGGAGCTGTCCTGGCCGGTGTGGACGTCCGCGGTCCTGGTGCCGCTCGGCGCGGGACTCGCGGTGCTGCGGGTCCTGCACACCCTCGCGCTCGACCTGCGCGGCCCCGCTCCCGCCGCTGCCCCGACCCCGACCGCGGAGGAGATCGCCTGATGGTGCTCGCCGGAGTCCTCGTCCTGCTGTTCGTCCTGCTGCTCGCCCGGGTGCCGGTCGGTGTCGCGATCGGGGTGAGCGGTGTCGTCGGCCTGCTCGCGCAGGGCGGGCCGTCCGCCGCGGTCGGCTTCCTCGAGACCACGCCCTACGCCGCGGTCTCCACCTACACCCTCGCGGCGATCCCGCTGTTCATCCTCATGGCCCAGCTCGTGCTCAAGAGCGGGGTCACCGCCGAGCTGTTCGCCGCGGCCCGCGTGTGGGTCGGGCGGGTCCCGGCGGGCCTCGGTGTCGCCACCACGGCGACCGGCGCCACCTTCGCCGCGGTGTCCGGCTCCAGCACCGCGGCCGCCGCGGCGCTGGCGTCGACGACCATCCCGGAGATGGAGCGCGAGCACTACGACGGCCGCCTCGCCAACGGCCTGGTGGCCGTCGTCGGCACCCTGGCCGCGATGGTCCCGCCCAGCATCATCCTGGTGTTCTACGCGATCCTCGCCGAGGTCAGCGTGGGGCAGATGCTGGTCGCGGGGCTCGTCCCCGGCCTGCTCGTCACCCTGACGATCATCCTCACGACGCTGTTCCTCGTGCGCCGCACGCCCTCGCTCGCGCCGGCGGGCCGGCGCTACGGCATCGGCGAGAAGCTCCGGACGATCCCGGTGCTCGGTCCGGTGGCACTGCTGTTCCTGCTGGTCGTCGGCTCGATCTATCTCGGGCTCACGACACCGACCGAGTCCGCGGGCCTCGGCGTGGCCGGGGCGCTGGCCATCGGGCTGGCGAGGCGGCGGCTCGACGCGGCACGCATCCGCGACGCACTGGTCGAGACGCTGACCTCGACCGCGATGATCCTGCTGATCATCGCCTCGGCGTACCTGTTCGGGTACTTCATGACGCTGACCCGGATCACCGGGACACTGGTCGAGGCCATCGCCGGTCTCGCCGTCCCGCCGCTGCTGGTCTTCGCGCTGATCGCGCTCGTGTACCTCGTGCTCGGGGCGTTCCTCGACCAGCTGGCGATCCTCGCGCTCACCGTCCCGGTCGTCCTGCCGGTGATCGAGCAGCTCGGCTTCGACCCGATCTGGTTCGGCGTAATGGTCATCCTGCTGGCCGAGATCGGTCTGGTCACCCCACCCCTCGGGATGAACGTGTTCATCGTGTCGACGTCGACCGGGCGCCCGGCGGAGGAGATCTTCGTCGGGGTGCTGCCCTACGTCGCGGCGCTGCTGGTGCTGGTCGCGGCGCTCGCGGCGGCGCCGGGGGTGGTGCTGTGGCTGCCCGAGACGATGGGCGGGTGAGCCGGCTCAGCGACGCCAGCGCCGCTCGTACCGCTCCCGGGCGGCCGCACGCGTCCCCTCGTCCGCCCGCTCCCGCACCGCGGCCGCGTGCCCCACCGGGTACCCCGCCTTGGCCACGCGGTGCTCGGCCGACTCGTACATGTAGGCCACGGAGTAGAAGTAGCCGAGGATCGCCCCGGCCAGCACCGACAGCGCCTTGACGTGGACCGGGCCGGGGATGAGCAGGTACAGCAGCACCCCGATCGGCAGCAGCTGGACGGTCGTGCGCACCAGGTGGCGCAGCTGCCAGGTCCGGGTCGTGACGTCGTGCACGACCCAGCTGCCGTGCCGTGCGGGCAGGCCGGCGCCGTAGCAGTAGGCCAGCCACCGCAGCGGGTTCGGCCGGATCGGCTCGTCCACTCTTGGTCCCCCAATTCTTGGTACACCAACAATGTACGATGACGGACATGGGGAGCGCAGCCGCGGGTGACGGGGACGACCTGCTGCGGCTGGACCGGCAGGTGTGCTTCGCGCTGGCCGTCGCCTCGCGCACCGTGATCGGGCTGTACCGCCCGCTG
Source organism: Pseudonocardia spirodelae (assembly GCF_037727765.1). Taxonomy (NCBI): domain Bacteria; kingdom Bacillati; phylum Actinomycetota; class Actinomycetes; order Pseudonocardiales; family Pseudonocardiaceae; genus Pseudonocardia; species Pseudonocardia spirodelae. The sequence continues at coordinate 213,983 of NZ_JBBJUP010000009.1, forward strand.
CTGGAGCCGATGGGCCTGACGCACCCCCAGTACCTGGTGATGCTCGCGCTGTGGGAGCGCTCCCCGCGGTCGCTCGGCGACCTCGCCCGGGCGCTCGCCCTCGACCCCGGCACGCTGTCGCCGCTGCTCAAACGGCTGGAGGCGGCGGGCCTGCTGACCCGCGGACGCGTCCCCGGCGACGAGCGCACGATGGCGGTCGCGGTGACCGCCGACGGGCGCGCGCTGCGGGCCCGGGCCGAGCGCATCCCGCCGGCGGTGGTCGAGCGGCTGGGGATGCCGCTGTCCGAGCTCGAGGAGCTGCGGTCGGTGCTGGACCGGGTGATCGCCGCCGCGCGACGCGACCCTCAGATCCCCGACGACTCCGCCGGCGCCGCCGGCCCGCCCGCCGGCGACCCGGCGCCGCCGGGAGCGGCGTCGCAGCGCAGCCCCAGCGTGTAGGCGGTCATCGACAGCGATCCGTAGGCGTAGCCGTCGACGAGGACCTCGGGGCGCTCGTCGCCCGCCGCGGAGGCCAGCCCGGCCAGGTAGAGCGCCGGGATGAAGTGGTCCGGGGTGGGCACGGCGAGCCGGTGGTCGGGGTGGGCGTCGAGGGTGGCGAACTCGCCCGGGCGCTCGGTCATCAGCTCGCGGGCGGACTCGTCGAACCGCTGCGCCCAGTCGAAGCCGGCGTCGGGGCGGGAGAAGTCGACTCCCGCGAGGTTGTGCACCACGTTGCCCGAGGCCAGCACCAGTACGCCGGTCTCGCGCAGCCGGGCGAGCTTCGCGCCGAGCTCCAGGTGGTGGTCCCACGGCTTGCCGGCGTCGATCGACAGCTGCACGACCGGGACCGACGCGTCGGGGAAGGCGTGGACCAGCACCGACCAGGTGCCGTGGTCGATGCCCCAGCTGTCGGCGTCGGCGCCGACCCACGTCGGCTGCACGATGTCGGCGACCTCGTCGTGCAGCTCGGGCAGCCCGGGGGCGGGGTACTGCACCGCGAACAGCTCCCGCGGGAACTCGAAGAAGTCGTGGATGGTGCGCGGGCGCGGCATCGCGGTCACCGCGGTCGCGTTGATGTACCAGTGCGCGGAGACCACGAGGATCGCGCGCGGACGGGGTACGGCCCGGCCGAACTCCCGCCAGGCACGGGTGTAGCGGTTGGTCTCCAGCGCGTTCATCGGGTTGCCGTGCCCGACGAACGCGGCCGGCATCAGCGGGGCGCCCACCCCGCCAGACTAGTGCCGTCGCGGGGCGGGCGGCCGTAGCGTGAGGCCGGTGCTGATGAACTCCGACGCCGCGGTCCTGCTGCTAGTCGACCTGCAGGAGCGCCTGGTCCCCGCCGTGCACGACGGCGAGCGGGTCGTCGCCCGCGCCACCCGGCTCGCCGAGGCCGCCACGCTGCTCGACGTCCCGGTGATCGCGACCGAGCAGGTCCCGGACAAGCTGGGACCCACCGTCGAGGCACTGGCCGGGTTCCCGCACCTGGTGATGGCGAAGTCCCGCTTCGCCGCCGACGACGACGCGCTGTTCCCGCCGGGGCGGCGCGAGGTCGTCGTCGCCGGGGTGGAGGCGCACGTCTGCGTGCTGCAGACGGTGCTGGAGCTCGTCGGGCCGGACCGGCGGGTGCTCGTCGTCGCCGACGCGGTCGGCTCCCGCTCCCCCGACGACGAGGCGCTGGCCCTGCAGCGCGCCCGCGCGGCGGGCGCGGAGGTCGTCAGCTCGGAGATGGTGCTGTTCGAGTGGCTGCGCGACGCCGCGCACCCGCGGTTCCGCGAGGTGCAGAAGCTCCTCATGTAGTCCGCACAGCCGCCGCACAGGGTCGGGCGCGACGGTGTGCGGGTGGTGAGCGTCAGCGTCCGGTCCGCACGTCCGGTCCCCGTCGCCGTCGTGGCGGCGGTCGTCGGGGCGGGGCTGCTGCTGGTCGCCGCGGCGACCGGGTGGGCGTTGCCGGCGACGGCGACCGCCCGCAACTGGGACGTGGTGTGGGCCGGCCTCGACGTCGGGACGGCCGCCGCCGCGCTGGCCACGGCCGCCCTGCTCCGGGCCGGCGACGTCCGCGCCGCGCTGACCGCGACCGCCGGGGCCGCCCTGCTGGTGACCGACGCCTGGTTCGACGTGACCACCGCGGCCGGGACGTCGGCGGCCGGGCTCGCGGTGGCCGAGGCGGTGCTGCTGGAGCTGCCGCTGGCCCTCGGCGGGGTGCTGCTCGCGACCCGGCTGCTCCGGACCCACCGGTGACCCGGCGGTACGGAGCGCACCTCCCCGGCCTGCCGGCGGTCGCGGACGTGTCCTAGCCGCTGCGGGCCTGCAGGTACGCCGGATCCGGGCCGGGCAGCGGCACGTCCGGACGGCCGTCGAGCAGCGGGGCGACGGCGGCGAGGAACGGTGGTGCGGCCACCGTCCCGCCGAACGCTCCGTGCCCGCAGTTACCCAGGTGCACCGGGGTTCCCGGGCAGATCTCGGCCGGGTCCGGGCCGTCGGCGAAGACCATCGAGGACCCGGCGACACCGTCGGCCCCACCGGTCCCCCCGACGAACGCGACGGACTCGGAGGTGTTGGTCGTACCGGTCTTGCCGATCATCGGGCGGGTCCAGCCCGCGGCCCGGGCGGCGGCCGCGGACGTCCCGGTGACGGTGTCGCCGCCCAGGCCCGCGGACAGCGTGTGCGCGATCCCGGGGGCGACCGCCTGCTCGCAGGCGGGCCGCGCGAGCGGCACGGCGGCGCCGTCGCGGTCGGTCACCGACAGCACGGCGTCGGGGGCGCACCACACGCCGTCGCTCTGCAGGGTGGCGGCGACGTTGCCCATCTCCAGGGTGGACACCGGGCTGACCCCGAGGGTGAACGACGGCAGGCCGGCGTAGAACTGCGACTGCGGCTCGGCGATCCGCGGGTCCGGTGAGGACGGGTCCGGCGTCCCGCCCGCCGCGTTCGACGCGAGGGTGTCGCGCAGCCCGAGCCGGCGGGCCATGTCGACCACCTTGTCGGTGCCGGTCCACTCCTCCAGCCCGACGAACGCGGTGTTCGGCGAGGTCGCGAGGGCATCGGGCAGCGAGATCGGGTCCGGGTAGGACGTGCCGTCGTTCCCGACCGGGTAGCACGCGCTGCCGACGCCGGGGAAGCACGCCGAGGGCGGGTCGGGCAGCGTCGAGTCGTAGCCGACGGTGCCGGCCTCCAGCGCGGCCGCCGTGGTGAAGATCTTGAAGGTGGACCCGGCGCCGAACACGTTCGACGGCGCGGCGACGAGGTCGCGGGTCGTGTCCCCGGCGGCGGCGTCGGTGCCGGGGCGCCGGTTGGCGACCATGGCGAGGATCTGCCGGTCGTCGTGGCCGGGGCGCAGCAGCGCCAGGGTGTTCGCGACGCCGTCCTGGGTGCGCGGCACGTTCGCGTCGACGGCCTGCTGGGCCGACGCCGTCGCGGCCGGGTCGAGAGTGGTGCGGATCGTGTAGCCGCCCGTGTCGAGCTGCTGCTCGGTGAACCCGGCGCGCTCCAGCTGGGCGACGGCGTACTCGCAGAGGAACCCGGCGCCGTCGGTGGCGCCGTAGCAGTTGTGGCCGGGGACCAGCGGCCCTGCGGCGCGCACGCCGAGGGGGGCGGCGGTGGCGTCGGCCGCCTGGGCGGGGGTGATCGAGCCGGCGTCGCGCATCGCCGCGATCACCGTGTTCCGCCGGTCGGTGGCGGCCTGCGGGTGGCGGAACGGGTCGAACAGGGTCGGGTTGTTGACGGTCCCGGCGAGCAGCGCGGCCTGCGGCACGGTCAGGTGCGCGGCGTCGGTGCCGAACCAGGACCGGGCGGCGGCCTCGACGCCGTAGACGGAGCCGGAGAACGCGACGGTGTCGAGGTAGCCGGCGAGGACGTCCTGCTTGGACTGCGAGTGGGCCAGCCGCTGGGCGAGCACCGCCTCGCGGACCTTGCGGGCGGGGGTGTCGGCGCGGTCGTCCTGCTGGGCCGCGGGGTCGTCGCGGTCGGCGACGTCGACCAGCCAGTTCTTCACGTACTGCTGGGTGATGGTGGACCCGCCCTGCACCGCGCCACCCGCGGCGTCGGTGACCAGGGCGCGCAGCGTGCCGACGGGGTCGACGCCGGACTCGTCGAAGAAGCGCCGGTCCTCGACGTCGACGATCGCGGCCACCATCGCCGAGGAGATCCGCGAGTACGGCACCGGGATCCGGTACTGCTCGTCGAGGTAGGCGACCGGGGTGCCGTCGCGGTCGGTGAGGACGGTCGCGGCGGGCAGCGCCGCGGTGCTCGGGAGCTCACCGGTCGCGCCGTCGGGGACGGTCGAGGCGACGGCCGCGACCCCGGCGGCGGCCGGTGCGGCGCAGCCGGCGAGCACGAGGCCCCCGGCGAGCACCGCGACACCGAGACGCCGCCAGGTCCGCGGGTCGGCGCGCGCCACCGCCGTCCCCCCGGCCCCGGCCCCGGCTCCGGCCCGAGACGCCCCCCGGGCCCGACGCCCCGTCACCCACGCGCTCCGAGGGGCACCTTCGTTGCCCCCTAAGCCCCGAGGGTTCCCCTCGGGGCGCCCGGAGGGGGGCCCCGAGGGGGGCGCGGAGGGGGGCTCGGGGACCGGGCGGCGGATGGCCGCCCGGATCCGGTCGATCAGCTCGCGTGCCGTCGTGCGCTCCCCCACGCCGGCGATTGTGCGCCGCAACGCTGAGCGGGGACTGAGATCCTCCCGGGCGTGTCGCTGAGAGTCAGCCGGCCAGGGCGGCCAGCCGCTCCCGCGCGGTCTCCCGGAACCGCTCGACGTTGCCGAGCTTGACGTCCTCGTAGCCCCGCACCATCTCCGCCGTCCCCGCCAGCTCCACGACGGCGTCGGCGGTGGTCGCGTCGAGGTGCTCCAGCCCGGCGCGCACGAGGGCCTGGTACTCCCCGACCAGCTCCCGCTCGACGCGACGCACCTCGGCGCGGCCGAACACGTCCAGCGCGGTGCCGCGCAGCCGCCGCGCGGCGCGCAGCGCCCGGAAGGCCGGGGCGGCGACACGGCCGTCGAGCGCGATCTTGCGGGTCATGCCCAGCGCGCGCAGCACCGGCGGGTGCAGCATGACCGACACCCGGGCGTCGCGGCCGAACTCGGCCTCGCGGCGGGCGACCTCGAGCGGGTCGAGGTGCAGCCGGGCGACCTCGTACTCGTCCTTGTAGGCCATGAGCTTGTGCAGGCCGTCGGCGTAGGCGGCGGCGACGCGGGCGCCGGCCGCCTCCCCCGCGCGGACGGTGGCGATGGCCGCGACCCGGCGGACCTCCTCGGCGTAGCGGGCGGCGTAGGCCGCGTCCTGGTAGCCGGTGAGGTCGGCGATGCGGGTGGCCAGGGCCTGTTCGAACCCGGCGCCGGCGGCGACGGAGCGGGCCAGCGTCACCGACGCGGCGTCGAGCGCGACCGGCGCGGGCTGCGGTGCGATCACCGCGGCGCGCACGGCGTCGGCGTCGAGCACGACGGCCCGGCCCCACCGGAACGCGGCGAGCGTGGTCTCCACGGCCGCGCCGTTGACCCGGATGGCGTCCTCGATCGACTCGGCGGACACCGGCAGCACACCGTGCTGGTAGGCGGCGCCGAGCAGCAGCATGTTGGTGGGCAGGTGGTCGTCGAACAGGGCCTCCGACAGCGTCTGCGCGTCGACGGTGAGCAGGTCGCGGGTGACGGCTCCGATGCGCTCGACGGCGTCGTCGGTCGAGCCGGGCAGCACGACCCGGCCGGTGACCATGGCCGCGGTCGGCACCAGCGAGGTGTTCACGACGGCGACGGTGTGCCCGGGCCGCGCGACGGCCAGGGTCGCGTCGGACGCGGTCCCGACCAGGTCCATCCCGATCAGGACGTCGGCGGTGCCCTTCGAGGCGCGCAGGATGCCGTGGTGGGGCTGCTTGGAGATCCGGACGTCGGAGACGACCGGGCCGCCCTTCTGGGCCAGCCCGACCTGCTCGAGCCCGGCGGCGAACAGGCCGTCGAGGTGCGCGGCCATCTGCAGGACCGCCGAGGCCGTGACGACGCCGGTGCCGCCGATGCCGGGCATCCGGATCAGCGTGGCGGTCGGGTCGACCCGCGGCTCGGGGTCGGTCAGGCGCACCGGCAGCGCCGGGACGCCGCGCTCCTCGCGGGTGCCCGGCACCACGGTGAGGAACGACGGGCAGTCGCCCTTGAGGCAGGAGAAGTCGGTGTTGCAGGAGGACTGGTGGATGGTGGTCTTGCGGCCGAACTCGGTCTCGACCGGCAGCACCGACAGGCAGGTCGACTTCTCGCCGCAGTCGCCGCAGCCCTCGCAGACCCGCTCGTTGATCAGCACCTTCTCCGCGGGGGCGGGCAGCGTGCCGCGCTTGCGGAGCCGGCGCTCCTCGGCGGCGCACCGGTCGTCGTGGATCAGGACGGTGACGCCGTCGACGGCCTTGAGCTCGTCCTCGACGGTGGCGAGGTCGTCGCGGTGGCGCACGGTCGCGATCGGGTCGAGGGCGACGCCGCGGTAGTCGCGCACCTCGTCGGTGGTGACGACGATCCGGCGCACACCCTCCAGCGCGAGCGAGCGGGTGATCTCCGGGACGCCGAGCCGCCCCTCGGCGCGCTGCCCGCCGGTCATGGCGACGGCGTCGTTGTAGAGCAGCTTGTAGGTCATGGTGACCCCGGCCGCGACCGCCGCCCGGATCGCCAGCGAGCCGGAGTGGTGGAAGGTGCCGTCGCCGAGGTTCTGCACCAGGGTGCGGTCGTCGGTGAACGGGGCGAGCCCGATCCACTGCGCGCCCTCGCCGCCCATCTGGGTCAGCCCGATCTGGCGGCCCCGGTGCTCGCCGTCGAGGGCGATCATGGCGTGGCAGCCGATCCCGACGCCGACGAGCGTGTCGTCGGAGGTGCGGGTGGAGGTGTTGTGCGGGCAGCCGGAGCAGAAGTACGGGGTCCGGTTGCCGAGCAGGTCCAGCCCGATCCGCGACGGCTTCGGCGGCGCGAGTCGCTCCAGGTGCGCCGCGGCGGCCTCGGGCAGGGTCGCGCCGGCGGCGGCGAGGCGCGCGGCGACGGCGCGGGCGACGTCCTCGGCGCTGAGCTGGCCGCGCGCGGTGAGCAGCGGGCGGCCGCGGTCGTCGCGGCGCCCGGTGACGCGCGGCTGGTGGGCGCGGCCGTAGAGCGCGTCGCGCAGGTGGCCCTCCAGGAAGGGCACCTTGTCCTCGACGACGAGCACCTCGGCGCAGCCGTCGACGAGCCCGGCGAGGGCCTCGGCGTCGACCGGGAACGGCATGGCCAGCCGGACCAGGCGGACGCCGAGGGCGTCGAGCTCGGCCTCGCCCAGGCCGAGGTCGTCGAGGGCGCGCAGCACGGTCGCGTAGCCGGTGCCCGAGGCGAGCACCGCCAGGCGCGGGTCGCGGGAGGTGAAGGTGACCCGGTTGAGCCCGGTCTCGCGGGCGTACTGGCGGGCCAGGTCGAGCCGCCGGGTGAGCTGGTCGTGCTCGGCCTCGACGGCGGCGGGCCCGACGAGCGCCCCGGCCTGCGCGCGGTCGGTCGCGGGCGGGGCGGGCACGCCGATCAGGTCCGGGCGCAGGGCGCCGAGGTCGACGGTGTCCGAGGCGTCGGCGACGTCGGCGATGATCTTCAGGCCGGTCCAGAGGCCGGTGGCCCGCGAGAGCGCGACGGCGTGCAGGCCGAACTCGACGACCTCGGCGACCGAGCCGGGGGCGAGCAGCGGCATGGCCAGGCTCTGCGCCATCGGCTCGCAGGAGCTCGGGACGGTCGAGGACTTGCACGACGGGTCGTCGCCGATGATCGCGACGGCGCCGCCGAGCCGGGCGGTGCCGGCCAGGGTGCCGTGCCGGATCGCGTCGGCGGCGCGGTCGAGGCCGGGGTTCTTGCCGTACCACCAGCCGACGACGCCGTCGTGGCGGCGGCCGGGGACGGCGTCGAGCAGCTGCGTCCCGGCGACGGCGGTCGCCGCGAGCTCCTCGTTCAGGCCGGGCCGGAACACGACCCGCTCGGCGTCGAGGTGGCGGCGCGCGCGGCCCAGCTCGGAGTCCAGGCCACCCAGCGGGGAACCCTGGTAGCCGGAGACGAACGACGCGGTGTCGAAGCCGCGGCCGGCGTCGAGGCGGGCCTGCTCCAGCACGAGGCGCACGAGCGCCTGGATGCCGGTCATCGGGGCGCGCCCGTCGGTCGCGACGTACTTGTCGTCCAGCACGGTCATGGTCGCGGCTCCTCGTCGAGTCGGGCGTGGGCTGCGAGCAGCACAGCGTGACCGCCACCACCGACGCAACAGTCGATGCGGAGTCGACCGGCAAGACGCAACGGATACCGTGGACGGGCCCGATCGACGACGATCCGTTGCGCTGGAGGCGCCGTGCCCGAGACCGAGATCGACGACCTGGACCACGCCCTCCTGCGGCTGCTGCACGAGGACGGCCGCCGCACCTTCGCCGACATGGCGCAGCGGATCGGACTGTCCACCGCGGCGACGAAACGGCGGGTGGACCGGATGCGCGAGGCGGGGGTCATCACCGGGTTCACCGTGCAGGTCGACCACGCGAAGCTGGGCTGGGCGGTCGAGGCGTTCAGCGAGATCCGCTACGCCGGCACCGCGAGCATCTCCGACATCGTCGCGACCGCGTCGCGCCAGCCCGAGGTGCAGGCGATCTACACCCTGGCCGGCGACCTCGACGCGCTGGTCCAGGTCCGGGTGCGCGACCTCGCGCACCTGCAGGAGGTGATCGACCGGATCCGGCGCAGCGGCACGGTGACCGGGACGCGCACCCTCATGGTGCTCGGGCGCTGGACCCGCACCTGATCGTTTGCCCGGCGCAACGATCCGGTCGATCATGGAGGGGTGCGTGTCCTCTGCAGCGTGACCGGCTCCCCGTCGCACGGCCGCGCCGTGCTCCCCTTCGTCCGCGCGCTGGGCGCGGCCGGGCACGACGTGGTGGTGGCCTGCCCTCCCGACGTGGCTCCGGTCCTGGACGGCGCCCCGGCGAGGGTCGAGCCCGTGCTGGCGACGATGGCCTCGGCCGCGGAGCACCTGGGCCCGGTGGTCGAGCGGCTCGGCGGGGCGCCGGCGCTCGCCCGTCTCTCCCCCACCGAGCTGACGACGGCGATGCTGCCGACGCTGTTCGCCGGGCCGCAGGTGACCGGCTCGGCGCGCACGCTGCTCGGGCTCGTCGACGTCCACGGCAAGCCGGACCTCGTGCTGCGCGACGGCGGCGAGACCGCCGGGTTCCTCGTGGCCGAGCACCTGGGGGTGCCGTGCGTGTCCGCGCCGTCGGGGGCGGGCAACGTCCTCGGCCCCGACGTCGTGGCGGCCGCGCTGTCCGAGCGTCGCCGCGAGCTGGGCTTCGCCGAGCCCGGCGACGCGGCGGCCCTGCACCGCTGGGGCAGGCTGGACTGCATGCCGGCCGCGTTCTCGCTGGCCGCGCCGGGGATGGCGGCGGCGCGGGCGTTCCGACAGGACGACGAGGTCGTGCGCGGGGAGGTCCTGCCCGGCTGGGTCGCCGCACTGCCGGCGGGACGGCCGCTCGTCGTCGCGGGGCTGGGGACGGCGATGCCGATGATGGCCGGGCGGGGCGGGCGGCGCGCCCCGGTCGACCCGGCGGCGGCGCTGCGGACCGTGGCGGCAGCGGTGTCCCGGCTCGACGCCGAGGTGGTGCTGGCGACCGGTGGGCTGCCCGTCGACGACCTGGACCTGCCCGCGCACGTGCACACCGCGGCGTGGGTGCCGCAGCCGCTGCTGCTGCAGTGCGCGGACCTGTTCCTGACCCACGGCGGCTACAACGGCGTGCGGGAGGCGGTGCGGCACGGGGTGCCGCTGGCCGTGCTGCCGCAGTTCGGCGACCAGGAGCACAACGCGCGGCGGGTCGCGGAGCTCGGGCTGGGGGAGCACTGCCCGCCCGACCCCGACGGCGTCGCCGAGGCCTGCGCGCGGCTGCTCGACGGGTCGACCCGTACCGGTGTGCGCGCCGCCCAGCGGGCGATGCTGGCGCTGCCCCCGGTCGGGGACGCCGTCGGCGCACTGGAGGACCTCGCGGCCGGTCGGGTGGCCGCGCTGACGCCGTGACCCCGGCGGGCCTCAGCCGCGGGGCGCGCGCGGCCCGCAGGCCACGACGATCCGCGCCCACGTCGCGAACAGCACGCACACGCCGAGGACGGTCACCACGAGCCCGGGCCCGATGTCGCCGCCGACCACGGCCGTCTGACGCGCCCACACGGCCCACAGCCCGGTGACCGCGCCGATGCCGGTGACCGTCGCGGCGAACCAGGCCAGCGGCCAGTGGCGCACGAGCAGCGCGACACCGGACACGACCGCCCCGGTGACGGCGGCGACGGTGAACAGCCACGGCAGCGGCCCGAGCCCGACGGTCCCGGCGAGGATCTCCCACCCGGTGGCCCGCCCCGACCACGGCATGAGCAGCGCGGCGAGGACGGCGGCCACCCCGGCCCCCGCGACGACCGCGCCGGGCCCCGGGTCGATCCACCGGTCGACGCGCCACGCGATGCGGGTCAGCTCCGCGGCCAGCTCGGGTGAGGCCTGCGGGGACAGCGCGCCCGGACCGGGTCTGCGCGGTTCGCTCATGCGGTTCCCCCGTGGTCGGCGGCTGGTGTCCATTCCATCACGGCGGCGGGACGGCGCGGTCCCGCCGATCGGTGCCCGGTCGGGCTCAGGCGGCGCGGACGGCGCATCGGCACGGCGCGCCCTGCTGGCAGCCGCATCCGCAGGTCTGCAGACAGCCGCAGGCGGTGCGGGGCGCGTCGGCTCCGGTGGCCGCGGGCTCGTCACCACAGCAGCCGCCGGACAGACAGCTCAGCACGGGCACGGCGGTGCTCACCGGCTCCGGCTCGGGTGCGGTGACGCCGAGCGCGGCCAGGACGGCGTCGGTCAGGTCGGGCAGCGGGTCGGCAGGCCCCACCCGGGACGGCCGCCCGAGCCGGGCGGCGCCGTCGCGGAACGCACGGCAGGACGCGCAGCCGGCCAGGTGCTCGGCGGCCGCCGCGCGTTCGCCGGCCGCCGCCTCGCCGTCGAGGTCCGCGGACAGCACCTCGCGGTAGAGCTGACAGTCCATACCGTCACTGTCGTACACGGGGGCCGTCCGGTTCCACCCGACCCCCACCCGAGTGACGCGGTGTCGTGGCCGTGATCGGTGGACCGCGGACGATCGGTGCCGCCGCCGGCACCGGACGTGCGCAGGGTGCTCGTCTCCGGGTCGGCACCCCTCCGCACAGCACCGAGATGCGGCGGACCCCAGAAATGGCACCCCGGAAACGAGG